>NZ_LATC01000087.1:0-19711 GCF_001414075.1 Mycobacterium sp. UM_11
TCAGATGTGTATAAGAGACAGGGAATGTCCTCGGTCAGCACCGTCTCGACGCAATGTTGCAGGCTGGTAAGGCGCTTCATCCCGATCATCGTCAGCGCATCCGCGGGCCAGTCCTGGCCCAACTCCCGCGCTTGCTGATCGAACGGACGCTTACGGACGAGCATGTAGCTGCCGGTATTGAGAATCGGCCGCCCGATGCGATACCACCGGACTGGCACCAGTTCATCTGAGCCGTATCTGGTCAAGTCGCGTCGGAGCAGGTCGAGGTACGCAGACCGGGTATCGCGGTCGGTCACAGTCAAGATTGCCCCCTGTCTCGCATTTCAATACTCCCGATGTTGAGCCTAGCCGCCTATCGGCGCCTCTAGTACGTTTCGAGTTTTCTGGAATCGGATCCGCCAAGCGGATGGTTGTTTGCTCACGTGGGTTTCTCGGCCATTAGGCGCATTCGGCGCGTCCAGCGGAACGGCCGGTGGCCGACCCAATTTCGCCATCCGTCCGCCACCCCGAGGAGCAAACCCATTCCTGCACTTGGGTTCTGGTGATCGGCGTGCTGCGATGGGTCGCGGCGCGGCACCTGTCGCCTGCGTAAGCCTAGGTCATGCTGCTGCGCTCACTCGCCCTTCTTCAACATGCGTCACACGGGGGAAAGCTTCGCGATTCGCGAAGCCGGCGTGCGGCCGCGATACGCGATGTGATGCCTCGACAGTACCGGGCTGGAATGCTACCGCACCACGGCTTTTGGCGGCGCGTTGCTCACATTCGAGCCCGATCGCGAGTGCCCGAAATTAACCATGTAGTTAATGGCCGATCGCTTTTAGCGTTGGCCGGCATGCTCTACCGGCCGGCCACCGACGCTGTCGCTCGCCGCGGGGCCGGACTCGGGGAGGCTGCCGATCCACTCGAGCAGCACACGCAGACCGTCGTCGAGCGTCCACTTCGGGCGCCAACCGAGCTCGTCCATCGCCGGCTGGATGTCGCAACTCGCGGCGCGGACGTCGCCATCGCGGAACTTGGGGACCAGCACCGGTTCCGGCGCGTCGAACGCCGCGGCGATCTTCCTGGCCAGCTCATGAATGGTCGTCCCGATTCCCGACCCGATGTCGAGGCAACGGGAACCCTTGGCGGGCTGCTGAACCGCGGCGAAAACGGCATCCACCACGTCGTCGATGAAGACCAGGTCGCGCACGATTCGCCCGTCCTCGTACACCTCCGACGCGCGTCCCTCCCGCGACAACCGCGCGAAGAACGGCACGACACCGGTGTACGGATTGCTCAGCGGCTGACCCGGCCCGAAGGCATTCTGCAGACGCAACACGCTGAGATTGGTGTCGTGCGCGGCCGCCCAGGCGGCCAGCAGGTGCTCTTGCGCGAGCTTCGTCGCCCCGTAGACGTTGGTGGGCCGCGGCTCCGTTCGGCCCGCGGAGCTCGGAAGCGGCACCGCCGGTTCGCCCGCGGGCCCCGGCGGATCCCAGATGCCGGCCACCAGCTGCGCATGGCTGCGCGGCGGCGGATAAAAGACCTCACCGCCGGACTGCCACGCGCCCTCGCCGTAGACCGCCCTGGACGACGCCAGGACGAACTGCTCGGGCACCAGTCCCTTGCGGCCCAGCGCGTCCAGCATCTGGGTGGTGCCCACGACGTTCACCGCGCCGTGGCGCGTCGCCTCGGTGAGCGACTGAGCGGTCCCGGTTTCGGCCGCCAGATGGACGACCTGGGTGGGCCGGAACAACCTGAGCACGGCGTCCCAGTCGGGCGCGTGCGTGACATCGCCGGTGAAGAACCGCACGGACGGCGGAAGGTCGATCGCGCGCCCGTCGTGCACCTGTGGGAGCAGAACGTCCATGACGGCGACGTCACAACCAACTTTGACCAGGCGGTGCGCAAGCGCGGAACCGATGAAGCCTGCGCCTCCGGTGATGAGCACGGACGATGACAAGAGCCGGCGCCTCCCAGTTGAGTGCGAAAAGTTTGACCGGCACGCCTGCCGAGGTGCGATCCGGTCGATCATATCGGGGGCCCGCTCGGCGAAAGCTGGATTGCCCGGATAGGTCGTCGGGGCGCGCGACGGCGATCGAAGGCGCGATTGAGCGCTGCGGTGGACGGCGGTTAGGCCCAAGATCCCCTGCGTCGGTGCGCCATGGCGACGACCTCGAGGATGGGCTTCATGACGGAAGGCCTGAGCAGCCGAACCAGCGTGCTGTTGGAGTAACCGCGGGCGTTGTCGAACGCCGTCCGGAAATCGTGTTCGCTCGCCCGATAGGCCTCGAAAACGCGATCCAACTCGGCCTCGTCCCAGGGCTCGTCCGCGGCGGCGGCGTGCATCGCGCGGTAGACCACCGACATCCAGTCGGTGCCGAAGCGATCCGTGGGCGGACCGTCGCAGTCGCGATTGCGCCGAAGGTCCGGCGACAGGAACTCGTCGACGGCCGCCTCGTCCTCGGCGACGAGATCGATGCCGAGCGCCGTGGAAATCCGCTTCATTTCCCGGCGCCAATCGTCGAGGAGGTTGGTGTACTCGACGAACACCCGCGGCAGGCCGCGCGTCTGGCGTTCGGACACCAGGTTGCCCTTGAGCCATAATGCGCTCACCAGCTCCGGCGACGCCCCGGCGAGGCGTCCCATCGACGGGACCACCTCCTGCGGGTGGCGCACCGCGATCACCACGGCGATGTCGAACCCGGCCTTGCGCGCGGCCTCGAACCACATGTCGGCGAGCACATTGATCTGCAGGTCCTTGATGACCACCAGCGGGGCGGCCGGCAGCTTGTTGACATACGACTGGATGTCAACCATGCAAGAGGCCTTCTCTTTGGCGCTGAATTCGCCTTCCTCGAGCACGCGCAGCGAAGGGTCCCACCAAGCGCTGCCGTGACGTTCCAGAATTGCCCGGTTGAGCAACAGGGATTCGCGCGGTTCCCAATAGCCACGCTGGTTGCCTTCGTCGGCCCCCATCATCCCGACGGGAAGCGTGGCACCGCACAGCGAGAGCACCCGGGTGAGGGCGGACGTTCCGGATCTCCCCATACCCAGGACGAAGATGGCGATCGGCCGGGTTGCACTCCCGTTCAACGCCCTCTTGCCGGTTGCCTGGCCCCTGCGGCTGACGTTTTTTGTGATACCGCTCAGCACTGTCCACCATCCATCGTTAAGCAGGAGAGCAGCAAACCCTCCGAGACGCCATAAACAAGGGCCCCCACCCTGGTTTGGGCACTGTCAGATACTGGCGGAATCGTAGCAACGCAACCCGCTATCCCGCAGTATTTGCCGATTATTCACAGCTGAGATGCCGCTCGGCGGTAGAAATCTTGCCGACACAATCCCGTAATCGAGAGCTGTAGCAAACGCAGGCGTAAATTATTGAGGACTGGTTGCGCGGCCATCAACCCGCGACGGCCCCCGGCTGGTAGTACGGCGCCCCGTATTCGGTCACCGGCGTGAAGCCGCGCTTGCGGGCCTTCTCGGCGGCCTTGCGAATCAGCGCGTAGATGCCGACGAACGCCGCGTGATCGGTCATCACGAACGGCGTCAGCAGCCGGTTGTGCACCAGCGAGAACGCCACCCCGCTGGCCGGGTCGGTCCAACCCAGCGAACCGCCCAGGCCGACGTGGCCGAAGCCGGGCATCACGTTCCCGAACGGCAGGCTGTGGTAGCCCAGGTGGAATGCCAAGGGCACGAACAGGTTCCGGTCCGGACGCAGGCTGCGCCGACCGGTCAGGCCGGCGACCATCTCCCGGGACAGGAACCGGATGCCGTCGACCTCGCCGCCGTTGGCGATGGCGCCGTACATCCGCGCCAGCCCGCGGGCCGTCGCCACCCCGTTGGCCGCCGGGATCTCCGCATCCAGCAACGGGATCTCGCCCTGCACCGCCGCGACCATGCCGGGGAAGTACATGGACCGGAACCCGCCGGACAGCTCGTTGGCCACCCTGCGCGTCACGAAGCTCAGGACCGGATTGCGCACCATGTTCTGCGGCGCGATGATCTCGGCGACCCGCGTCGGTGCACCCGCCGGCGGGCGACCCAGATACAGCCCGTCGGTGCCCAGCGGCTCGGCGAGCTCCTCGCGGATCAGCGTCCGCATGCCCTTTCCGGTCACCGCCCGGGCGAGGCCGGACATCAGCCAGCCGAAGGTCAGCGCGTGATAGGCCGGCTTGCCCAGCAGCCGCCCCGGCGAGGCCGCGGCCAGTCGCTCTTCCATCACGACGTGGTCCAGCAAGTCCTCGGAGCGGGCGCCGCGCAGGCCCGAAAGGCCGGCGGCGTGCCGCATCACGTCGCGGACGGTGAGGCTCTCCTTGCCGTTCGCCCCGAACTCGGGCCAGTACTCGGCGACGGGCGCCTCGTAGTCGATCAGCCCGCGGTCGGCGAGCCGGTGAATGACGGTGGCGGCCATTCCCTTCGTCGCCGAGAACACCATCGGCGCGCTGTCGGCCGACCACGGCCGGTGACCGCCCCGGTCGGACCAGCCGGACCAGACGTCGACGACGGGTTGGCCGTCGAGATACACCGCCAGGGCGCCGCCACCGAAGCGGCGGGCGGGGAACATGGTCGAAAAGCTGCGAACGACGCATCCGAAATGTGAGTCCGCCGCGCCGGACACACGGTGACCTGCGTCAAGGCCATCGTGGACAGGGACCGCGCGGCGATCGACTCGGGTTTGAACCGTCACGCTTTTGAATTTACTTGGATTTCACACCTTCCCGGTGCGAAATGTAGATTATTTACCTATCCGTTAGTCTGACGCGGCCGTCAGTATTTGCTCGGCCGCCAGCGCCGGGGTCAGCTCCCCCGCCTTCACCTGGCGTTCGATGTCCGCACGCATCTTGCGCACCTTGGGATTGGACAGCACTCGGTCCAGCACGGTGTCGCGGACCAGCTGCCACGTCCAGTCCACTTGCTGCGCGCGCCGGCGCGCCTCGAACTCGCCGGCCTCGGTGAGCACCTGACGATGGCGTTCGACGGTGTCCCACAGCTCCTCGAGGCCGGTCCCCTCCATCGCGCTCATGGTGAGAACCGGTGGCCGCCAAACTGTTTCGCGGGGATGTATCAACCGGATCGCCGAGGACAGTTCGCGGGCGGCCATCCGCGCCTCGGCGAGGTGCTCGCCGTCGGCCTTGTTCACCACCACGATGTCGGCCAGCTCCAGCGCACCCTTCTTGATGCCCTGCAGCTGATCGCCGCTGCGCGCCAGCGTCAGCAGGACGAACGTGTCGACCATGTTGGCCACGGTCACCTCGGACTGGCCGACGCCGACGGTCTCGATGATGATCACGTCGAATCCGGCCGCCTCCAGCAGCACCACGGTCTCGCGGGTCGCCTTTGCTACACCGCCCAAGGTGCCCGACGTGGGCGACGGGCGGATGTACGCATCCGGGTGCACCGCGAGCCGCGCCATCCGCGTCTTGTCGCCGAGGATCGACCCACCGCTGCGCGTCGACGACGGGTCGACGGCCAGGACGGCCACCCGGTGGCCCTTCTCGATCAGATGCATGCCGAGGGCCTCGATGGTGGTGGACTTCCCCACCCCCGGCGTCCCGGTGATGCCGACCCGGTGCGCGTCGCCCGAGTCCGGCGTCAGCTCGAGCAGCAGCCGCTGGGCCTTCTCGTGATGGTCGGCGCGGGTGGACTCCAGCAGCGTGATGGCCCGCGGCAGCGCGGCGCGGTCGCCGCCGCGAACGGCGTCGGCCAGATCCTCGACGGAGTCGCTCTTGCGGGGGGCCATCTAGTCGAGTGGGTAACCCAGCCGCTCGGCGAGCTTGTGCAGCAAGCCAATTGCGGCATCGGCGATCACTGTCCCGGGCGGGAAGATGGCGGCGGCCCCGGCCTCGTACAGTTCGTCGAAGTCGCCGGGGGGAATGACACCGCCGACCACGATCATGATGTCGGGCCGCCCCACCTCGGCGAGCGCGTCGCGCAGCGCCGGCACCAGCGTCAGGTGGCCGGCGGCCAGCGACGAGACGCCGACGACGTGCACGTCGTTGTCGGCGGCCTGCCGGGCCACCTCCTCGGGCGTGGAGAACAGTGAGCCGACGTCGACGTCGAACCCGAGATCGGCGAAGGCCGTCGCGATCACCTTCTGGCCGCGGTCGTGACCGTCCTGGCCCATCTTCGCCACCAGAATCCTGGGCCGGCGGCCGTCGGCCTCGGCGAACTTCTCGACTAGTTCTGTGGCGGTTCCGATGTTCGGGGCCTTTCCGGCTTCGTCGCGGTAGACACCGGCGATGGTGCGGATCTCCGCCTGGTGCCGCCCGTATACCCTTTCCAGCGCGTCGGAGATCTCCCCGACCGTCGCCTTGGCCCGGGCGGCGTCGATCGCCAGCGCCAGCAGATTATTACCCAGCCCGTCCTCCCCGGCGCGCCCGTGTGCCGCGGCGGCGCGGGACAGCTCGCCCAGGGCGGCCTCGACGGCGGCCTGGTCGCGGCTGGCCCGCAGCTCTTTGAGTTTGGCCAGCTGCTCGGCGCGGACCCGGCTGTTCTCGACCTTGAGCACCTCGACCTCTTGGTCCTCTTCGACCTGGTACTTGTTCACGCCGACCACCGGTTGGATCCCGGAGTCGATGCGGGCCTGCGTGCGCGCGGCCGCCTCCTCGATGCGCAGCTTGGGGATGCCGTCGCTGATCGCCTGGGCCATGCCGCCGTGCTCGGCGACCTCGGCGATGTGGGCGCGGGCCTTCTGCGCGAGCTGATGGGTCAGCCACTCCACGTAGTACGAGCCGCCCCAGGGGTCGATGGGCCGCGTGGTGCCCGATTCCTGCTGCAGCAGCAGCTGGGTGTTGCGCGCGATCCGCGCGGAGAAGTCGGTGGGCAGGGCCAGCGCCTCGTCGAGGGCGTTGGTGTGCAGCGACTGGGTGTGCCCCTGGGTCGCGGCCATCGCCTCGATGCAGGTGCGCGCGACGTTGTTGAAGGCGTCCTGCGCGGTCAGCGACCAGCCGGAGGTCTGCGAATGGGTGCGCAGGGAAAGGGATTTGGTGTTCTTGGGGTTGAACTGCGCGACCAGCTCGCTCCACAGCAGCCGGCCGGCGCGCAGCTTGGCGACCTCCATGAAGAAGTTCATCCCGATGCCCCAGAAGAACGACAGTCGCGGCGCGAACTTGTCGATGTCCAGGTCGGCGTCCAGGCCCGCCTTGATGTAGTCGACGCCGTCGGCCAGCGTGTAGGCCAGCTCCAAATCTGCTGTGGCGCCTGCCTCTTGGATGTGATAACCGGAGATCGAGATGGAGTTGAACTTCGGCATCTTCGCGCTGGTGTAACCGAAGATGTCGGAGATGATCCGCATCGACGGCTTGGGCGGATAGATGTAGGTGTTGCGCACCATGAACTCTTTGAGGATGTCGTTCTGGATGGTGCCGGCCAGCTTCTCCGGCGGCACCCCCTGCTCCTCGGCGGCCACCACGTACAGCGCCAGGATCGGCAGCACGGCGCCGTTCATCGTCATCGACACCGAAACCGTCGAGAGGTCGATGCCGTCGAACAGCTGGCGCATATCGAGAATGGAATCGATTGCCACGCCGGCCATTCCGACGTCGCCCTGGACGCGGGGATGGTCGGAGTCGTAACCGCGGTGGGTGGCCAGGTCGAAGGCCACCGACAGGCCCTTCTGGCCGGCGGCCAGGTTGCGGCGGTAGAACGCGTTCGACTCGGCCGCGGTGGAGAACCCCGCGTACTGGCGGATGGTCCACGGCTGGTTGACGTACATCGTCGGGTACGGGCCGCGCAGGAAGGGCGGTTCACCGGGGAAGCTGTTCAGCGGGTAACCGCCGGCCGCCGCGGCGGCCCGGTCGGCGCCGATGTACACCGGCTTGACGGCGATGTCTTCGGGCGTGTGCCACTCGAGCTGGTCGGGCGTGTACCAGTGCGCCGCCGCGGCGGCCGCGACGTGCTGTTCGACGGCGGCTTCGGTGGGCGGCGGCAGCGGGCGGCCGCCGGTCAGCGGAACCTCGGCGAAATTTCCGATCACGGGCGCGGTTGTGGTCATTGCGGCTACGCTCCCAGTCGACTGAGCAGGTTCGAAAGGGCTTCGACCGCATTGATTTTCGCGGTCAGGAACTCGTCGGGCCGGTGCTCGGCATCGCCGACGGCCTTCTCCGGTCCCGCCAGGTAGACCCTCGATACCCCGGCGGCGCGGGCCGCCTCGACGACGGCCGCGCCCTCATCCTGGTAGCGCTTGTCGGTGCCGCAGATGACCGCGACGCCCGGTGATCCCGCGTCGGCGACCGCCTTGGCGACACCGGCGGCGTCGACCGATCCGGGGTTGACGGCCTCGATGCCGCCCGACGCCAGCAGGTTGCTTGCGAACGTGGCCCGAATGTTGTGCTCGGCCAGCGGGCCCAGCGGAAGCAGCAGCGCCTGCGGGCGGGCGCCGGTGCGGGCCAGGAAGACGTCGGAGCGGTCGCGCAGCGCCTCGAACGCCGCGGCGTAGCGCTGCAGGTTGCCGGCGGCCAGCGGCGTATCCGACGAATCAATCTGTGCCAGAGGAGGTTCCGTGAGGTTCGGGAATTCGCTGACACCGGTGATCGCGGTGCGACGATGCGCGATGTCGTCGGCGCGTCGCGAGGCCACCTCGGCGATCTGGCCGGCGATGTAGTCGTGCGCCTCGACGAACCCGCCGCGCGCCTCGATGGCCTGGAAGTGCTCCCAGGCCTGCTCGGCCATGCGCGCGGTGAGGTCCTCGACGAACCACGAACCGCCGGCCGGGTCGAGCACCCGGCCGACGTGCGACTCCTCCAGCAGCAGCAGTTGGGTGTTGCGGGCGATCCGCCGGGCGAAGCTTCTCGCGGTGCCGGGGAAGCCACCCGGGATCGCCACGTCGAACGGGAGCACCACCACGGTGTCCGCGCCACCGACGCCGGCGCCGAACGCGGCCAGCGTGCAGCGCAACATGTTCACCCACGGGTCGCGCTGGGTCATCATCGGCAGCGACGTCTCCGCGTGCACGGTGACGGCGCCGCCGTCGGGATCGCCGACGACCTCCGCGACCCGCGCCCACATCTGACGCACGGCCCGCAGCTTGGCGAGCGTCCCGAACTGGTCGTCGTCGGCGGCCAGCCGGAAGCTGATCTGCCGCAGCGCCTGGCCGACCGGCATGCCCGACTCGGTGAGCCGCCGCAGGTAGGCCACCCCGGCGGCCACGGTGCCGGCCAGTTCCCAGGTCGCGTTCGCGCCCAGGTTGTGGAAAGCGGGCCCGTCGACGGTGATCGCCCGTACGCCGCGCTCTTCGGCGGCGCGCTTGGCGACCGCGACGACCTCGTCGAGGTCGGGCGCGGGACGGTCGCTCAGCGCCGCGGTGAGCGGGTCGCCACCGAGGTCGATCGAGAGCAGGTCGCGCTGGTCGGCCTCGACCCCGCCCGCCATCGCCAGCATGACCTCGGCGGCGGCGGCATAGTCCGCGCCCGCGTCGAGGATCACCGGCGCCATGCTCAGGTGCACGCCCGACACGGCGCCCTCGAGCTGGTCGGCGGTCACGCCGGAGTCCCCGACCCGCAGCACCAGGGCGCTGGCCCCGTTGCCCAGCGCCTCGAGCACCGCCGCATTGACGTCGGCGGCCGCCACCCCGGCGACGCGATCGGCGGGGAACGCCTCGGCCACCTTCCAGCCGGACTTCACGTCGCGCCGCGCATCGGCGCCCCGCACATAGGGCCACTCACCGGGAAGCGGCGGTTCCGGCAGCTCGTCCAGCGCCGTGTACAGCGCCCGGATCGCGATGCCGTCGTAGGTGGGGGTTTCCAGCAGCCGCTCGGGATGGTCCCCGAGTTCCTCGGGGTCCTTCCGGGTGCTTTTCGATAGCACGCCGGCGACCGCACTGCGCCAACGCCCGCGAACCTGTTCTAGTTCGGCAAGCTCGGGTACATCAATGGACACCGATTGCTCCCTTTTTCCCAGCAAATGGGGCCTGCGACTTACTAATGAGGCTAGTTGATCGAGCCTGTCGGCAGAAAACCGCGACGCGCGACGAGCGGGGCGGTCCGGCGATGAAACGCCAGCCTCGGGAAACGAGTTATTCACCTGCGACCCGTAACCTTTACAGGCGTGACGGCTTCCGCCACCTGCAGAATCAACCGGACGCTGCGCGACCTCGCCGGCGCGCTGGGCGCCGCCGCGCGCCTGCTGTCGCGGCCCCGGGCGATCGCCACAGTGGTCGGTATCACACTCCTGATCGCGGCCGCGTCCTGGCTGCCCCTGCCCACGCCGGTGCAGATGCGCGACTGGGCGGAGTCGGTGGGGCCATGGTTCCCGTTGGCGTTCTTGGCCGCGCACATCGTGGTCACGGTGGTGCCGGTACCCCGCACGGCGTTCACCCTGGCCGCCGGGCTGCTGTTCGGCCCGTTGGTGGGCGTGGCGATCGCGGTGGTCGCCAGCACCGCCAGCGCGGTGATCGCGCTGCTGCTGGTGCGCGCGGCCGGGTGGCGGCTGAACCGCCTGGTTCGCCACCGCGCGATCGACACGGTGGACGAGCGCCTGCGCCAGCGGGGCTGGCTGGCCATCCTGTCGCTGCGGCTGATTCCCGCCGTGCCGTTCTCGGCGATCAATTACGCCGCCGGCGCGTCGACCGTGCGCCTGCTGCCCTACACGCTGGCCACCCTGGGCGGCCTGCTGCCCGGCACCGCCGCCGTGGTGGTCCTCGGCGACGCGCTCGCCGGTCACCCGAGCTCGCTGCTGTACCTGGTGTCGATCTGCACGGCGACCCTGGGTTTGACGGGATTGGTCGTCGAGATCCGCCACTACCGGCGGCACCATCGCGGGGCGCACCGTCCCGCGGGCGACGAGGCCGCCCCCGAGCCGGCGACCATCGGCTGACCCGTCGGCCGGATCTGGCCAATCGCGTGAATTGATGGGCCGAATGCTGGCAAGCTGGGCTCAGACACCGGCACCGCGCGCAAGGGGGGGGGTGTTGGCCGGAATTCATGTGCCGTACCTGGCGACACAACCTTCGCGAATGCACAACGCGCTACTCGTGATCGCCTCGGTGTTTTGCGCGGCCGCGTTCGTGGCCGCGGTGTGCCTGCTGTCCAGGAACGCCGCCCAGACGGCCCACGACGCCGCCCCGCCGCCGGTCCTGGCCCCGATCGACCTGCCCGCGGCCAGCGCCGTCGGCCCCGGTTCCGGCATCTACGTCCAGTACGCCGACGGATCGGGTGGGATGGGTTGTACCGCAGGGTTTTTGGTGCACACCAGCACCGGTCAGGCCGGTGTGCTCACGGCCGGGCACTGCAACCGGCCGGGTCAGCTCAGCAAGGTGTCGATGAACCTGGCCGGCATCCTTCCCTACGCGACGGTGGGCACGTTCCGCCGCACCGTCAGCGAGGGCGTGCACAACGAACAGCACGACATCGGCCTGATCGTGTTGGACGGCGAGAACGTCCCGCAGGCCTCGGCCATCGGGTCCGCGCTGCCGGTCTCCGGCGTCGCCACCGGGTTGCAGGTCGGCGAGGAGTTGTGCAAGTTCGGGATGGGCACCGGCGAGGCCACCTGCGGGGAGATCACCCAGATCACCGGGAGCAAGGTCGTCTTCCTGGCGCCCGGCCAGTGCGGTGATTCGGGCGGCCCGGTCTATCGGAATCAAAGCGACGGCACCGTCGGCGCCGTCGGGATCCTCATCCGCGGGGGCGACCCGTCCACCCCCAAGCACGGGTGTTCGGCCCCGGCCAAGTTCTCGGTCGCCGAGTTGATCCAGCCCTGGCTGGACGAGTGGCATCTCACTGCCGTCACCGCGGCGTCCACGGCCGGCTGAAAACGGTTGCGCGCCGGCTTCTTCAGGCTGGCTTCAGGCTGACTTCCTACTGTCGCGGCGGCGGCGATCGACCGCCGACAGGGAGGAGAGCGAAGCCAAGTGAATATCAAACAACTCGTCGCCGGTTCGTTGGTCGCGGGCGCCCTCGGGGCGACCCTGGCCGGCTTCGGCGCCGCCGTGGCCAGTGCGGATCCGCCGCCGCCACCACCGCCCGGACAGCCCGGACCACCGCATCCGCCGGGGGAACCGTTCGGCGGGCCGCCGGGGCCGGGCGGGCCCGTTGGTCCGCCACCGCCGGGTCCGGGCGACCCGTTCCGGCCACCGCCGCCGGGATTCTGACGTTCGCCGCACCGAGCGGTGGCCGCCTCGCCTGGTGCGGCCACCGCTCACCGGCGTTGGGCCGGCAAGTTCAGCCGGAACTCGGCGCCGCCGTTGCGCGGCAAACACACCAGGTCGCCGCCCTGAGCGCGCGCCAGCGCCCGCGCGATCGGCAGGCCCAGCCCGGCGCCCCCGTGATCGCGGCCGCGCCCGGCATCCAGGCGCACCAGGCGCTCGAAGATCCGCTCCCGCTCGTCGCCGGGAATGCCGGGCCCACTGTCGGTTACGGTCACCTGCGCGTCGCCTTCGCTTATGCGGACATCGATGGTGATGGCGCCCCCGGGCGGGGTGTAGCGGCGCGCATTGTCGAGCAGATTGGACAGGACCTGCGCCAGCCGGGTGGGGTCCGCGTTGACATGCAGCTCAGCCAGGCCGGTGCGACGGACGGTGAGTTGCGGGGCGAGCATGGCGGCCCGGTCGGCTTCGGCATCCGCGATCGCGGCGAGGTCGACGTCGTGGGAGTCCAATGGCAGCCCGGCGTCGATGCGACTCAGATCGAGCATGTCCGCGACGAGCCGCCCGGCGCGCCGGGCGTCCGACAGCAGGAGGCTGGCCCGACGGTATTGACCCTGCGCCACGTCGTCGCCCTGATCGGGAGAGGCGTTGTTGGCGAGCTGTTCCGCGGCGACCTGGATCCCGGCGATCGGGGTGCGCAACTCGTGGGCGGCGTCGACGAGGAATCGCCGGGTGGCGGTCTCGGCGCGCTGGGCGGCGTCCGCGGCCCGCTGGGCCCGGTCCTCGGAAGCCTCCAGGGCGTCCAGCATCCCGTCGAAAGCGCTTGCGGCCCGCCCTAATTCGGTGTCGGCCCGGTCGGGGCGGAGCCGTCGTCCGCGATCACCGGTCCTGATGTCGTTGGCCAGCGCCGTCAGCCTGTCCAATGGGCGCAACGCCACCCGGCTGACGGCCACTAGCAACAGCGCGGCGGTCAGCAGGGTCGCCACGCCGGCCCCGATCATCAGCAGGCGCAGCTGGTGCGTCACCTGGGTGGTCTGCGTCGTGTCGGCGACCAGGATCACCCGGGAGCCATCCGGCAGTGGGCGCACGACCGCCGTCGCGGTGGCATCCGGCGGGGGCGGGGGCGGCGGCGGCCAGGGTGGAACGCCGGGCGGCCCAGGCGGGAACGGCGGCGGCGGCGCGAATGGTGGCGGGGGCGGAAACGGTGGCGGGACCACGGGACCGGCGACGGTGTCGGGGCTGATGCCGCGGTCACCGTACGTCGCGCCGTCGGCGGTGACCAGCAGTGCCCGCACCCCGCCGCCGTTGAGTTCGGCGGCCAGCAGCTCGGGCGAGGTGTGCGCAGCGTCCAGCGCCTCGGCCCGGGACGCGGCCGCCAGCAGCCGGTCGTGCAGGTTCCTGCGGGCGAGGACGCCCAGGCTGACGTCGACGGTGACGCCGAGCGCCACCAGCAGCAGGGCGAGCAACGCCACCACCACCACCGTCACCCGGCGCTGCAGGGACGGGGTCCGCGTCGTGGCCGCGGTGGTCATGATCGCTCGGGCTGCAGCCGGTAGCCGATACCGCGCACGGTGTGCAGGATCCGCGGCCCGTGGGCTTCGAGCTTGCGTCGCAATCCGCTGACATGCACCTGGACCAGGTTGGGGTCGTAGGCGTCGTACCCCCACACCGCGTTCAGGATCTGGCGGGCGCTGACGATCCGGCCGCGCTGCTCCACCAGGAAGGCCAGCAGCCGCAGCTCGGTCGCGGTCAACTCGAGGCGACTACCGGCGCGCGCGGCCACGCCGGCGTCGGCGTCCAGCATCAGATCGCCGACCTGGACGACCCGCGGCAGCCGTCCGCGCCGGCGCAACACCGCCCCGACGCGCGACACCAGTTCGGCCAGCTCGAAAGGCTTGATCACGTAGTCGTCGGCCCCGCCGTCGAGGCCGCGCAGCCGATCCTCCAGGCCGTCGCGCGCCGTGATCATGACGATCCCGACATCGCCCCAGTCGCGGATGACGTCGATGAGGTCGAAGCCGTCGCGGCCCGGAAGCATGACGTCGAGCACCACCAGGTCCGGCCGCAGCCCGTCCAGCGCCTCCTCCAGCCCGTCGCCGTCGCGGCTGCCGGCGGTGTGATAGCCGACGTCGGTGAGCGCCTCGCTGACCATTTCGCGGATCGTCTCGGAGTCCTCGACAACCAGCACCCGGGGCGCTCCGACGCTGAAATGGCCGGCCCGGGGGCAGTTCGTCATGCCTCCCATTGTGGCGCCGGACCTGAAGTGGACCTGAAGCCGGCATCTTCAGGTCCACTTCAGTTCCGGCTCCTACCGTCCGGTGCCATGACCACAAATGACGAGATCGACACCACCCCGCCGCCGGCGCCGCCCATCGACCCACCTCCGCCCCGCCGCCACTCGACCGGCGTCGTGGTCGGCGCCGGGGTGGCGGGCGCGCTGATCGGCGCGGTCGGCACCATCGCCGCGATCGCCTTCGCCTGGATCATCAGCGTGGGTCCGCCCGGTCCACCTCCGCTGCCGGGGCCGCCGCCGATGATGGCGCTGCATCATGGGCCACCGCCCCCGCCGATGGGTGGCCCTGGAGGCTTCGGGTTTGCGCCGCCGCCTGGGCCGCCCGGGCCGCCGCCGGGACCGCCGCCCGGCTTCCCGCCGCCGGCGCAACCGTCCCCGGCGCCGCATAGCTGACCGAACCGCCGCCGTCACGATCCCTCGAATCGTGGCGGCGGCGGTCGTCGCGCCAGTAGCGTCGCGGTTACCGCCCATCCGACGACCGTGGAGAGCAGCATGACCTCGGACAACACCGGAACCCGCCGCTTCCCCGCCGGCGTGGCCGCCCTCGCCGGGCTGGCCGGCCTGGTGCTCGGCGCCCTCGCCGCCTTCGCGATCACCGGACTGGTCTGGACGGTCCGGGTTCAGCTTCCGCCGCCGCCCTACCCGCCGCCACTGTCGTCGCAGTCGGTGGGCGGGGGCGGGTGCGTCTACACGGCGCCGCCGTCACCGACGTCGGTGCCGGCGCCCCCGCTGCCGACGCCCCACGACTGACCGCACGTTTTAGTTGCGGTCGGGTCCCTTCGCCGTCATCACGGCGAAGGTTGCCAAGAACAGCGCCGCCGGCAGGGCGTTGACGACCTTGTCGCGCACCCGGATGTGGGCACCGAGCGCCAGGACGAAATACACCGTCAGCATCGCCGTCGTCACCCGCGCCAGCACCGGGAAGCGGGTGACCGACAGCAGACCCACCGCGGCGGCGGCCTTCACCACCGGCAACACGGGCCGCACGTTCTCCGGCAGCCCGACGTCGTCCAGCACCTTCTTGATCGGGGCCACCTGGACACCGCACAACACCGCGTCCACGGCGTGGAACGCGCCGAGCGCAACGTAGGTCTTCGGCGAAGTGAAAACGCTCATGGGCCAATCCTATTGGGTCAGCTGCGGCGGCGGTCCCGGCTCGCCATCCACCGGCTGGCGGGCGATCGCCTCGGCCTTGGCCACCGCCTGAGCGATCGCCGGGTCGGTCTCGGTGGAGAACCAGTCGGCGACGTCGGCGTCGTCGTCGGCGCTGTGCTTGGGCGCATCGTCGACCGGGGAGGGCTGGAACCGGAACACGCCGTCCTCGCCCGGGGCGCCCAGCAGTTTGGTGAATCCCTGCAGCGCCGTGCTGAAGTCGCTCGGCACCACCCACACCTTGTTGGCGTCACCACGCGCCATCTCCGGCAGGGTCTGCAGGTATTGGTAAGCCAGCATCTCAGGGGTCGGCCTGCCCGCCTTGATCGCGGCGAACGTCTTCTCGATGGCCTTGGCCTGCCCCTGCGCCTGCAGGTAGGCCGCGGCGCGTTCACCCTGGGCACGCAGCATGCGGGACTGCCGGTCGGCCTC
This sequence comes from Mycobacterium sp. UM_11, assembly GCF_001414075.1. Lineage (NCBI taxonomy): Bacteria > Bacillati > Actinomycetota > Actinomycetes > Mycobacteriales > Mycobacteriaceae > Mycobacterium > Mycobacterium sp. UM_11. Next base: position 15,939 of record NZ_LATC01000087.1, read on the forward strand.
GGCGGCCAGGATCGCGGCCTGCTTGGCGCCCTCGGCGGCCAGGATCTGCGCCTGCTTCTGCCCCTCGGCCTCCTTGATCGCCGACTCGCGCATGCCCTCGGCGGTCAGGATCATCGCCCGCTTCTCGCGGTCGGCCTTCATCTGCTTTTCCATCGATGCCTGGATGGACGGCGGCGGGTCGATGCTGCGCAGCTCGACCCGGGCCACCCGCAGGCCCCAGCGGTTGGTGGCCTCGTCGAGCACGCCGCGCAGCTGGCCGTTGATCATGTCGCGTGAGGTCAGCGTCTGCTCCAGCGTCATCCCGCCGACCACGTTGCGCAGCGTGGTGGTGGTGAGCTGCTCCACACCCACGATGTAGTTGCTGATCTCGTAGACGGCCGCCTGCGGGACGGTGACCTGGAAGTAGACCACCGTGTCGATGTTGAGGGTCAGGTTGTCCTCGGTGATCACCGGCTGCGGCGGGAACGACACCACCCGCTCCCGCAGGTCCACCCGGGCGCGCACCCGGTCGATGAACGGCACCAACAACGTCAGCTGACCGCTGACCGTCCGGCTATATCGGCCCAGCCGTTCGATCACCGCGGCCTCCGCCTGCGGTATCAAGGCCACCGATTTCGCCACCACGACGATGGCAAATATCACCAATACGGCCAGCAATACCAAACCAGCAACCGCACCCTGCACCCGAGTTCCTTTCTCTCCCAGAGGTTTTGGCAGCGCTCTCGCGCAGTCGTTATGGACCGCTCTTGAAGACCACCGCCGTGGCGCCGTCGATCTGCATGACGGTCACCGACTCCCCCGGTTCGTAAACATCCCCCTCGTTGAACGGGCGCGCGGTCCACACCTCGCCGTCGAGCTTCACCTGGCCCTCGTCGCGGTCGATCCGTTCGAGCACCAGCGCCTTCTTGCCCTCCAGCGCCTCGATGCCCATGTGCGGCACGTGCGCCGGCGTCAGTTGCCGCCGCAGCGCCGGGCGCACCAGCACCAGCAGCAGAATCGAGACGACCAGGAAAACGATCCCGTTGGCCCAGCCCGGCCAATCGGTCAGCCAGCTGGTTGCCGAGGCGGCGAGCGCGCCGCCGCCGAGCATCATCAGGAACATATGGCCCGTGAGCGCCTCCGCACCGGCGAGCACCAGCGCGGATATCAACCAAAGCACTGCGGCGTGCATGCGGTCAGAATACGCGTGATCCGCCTTTGCCGGGCAAAACAACTACACTGCGGAATCGTGTGGTGTCCCAGTGTCTCGCTTTCCCTGTGGGCCAACGCCTGGCTCGCAGGCAAGGCCGCGCCCGACGACGTCCTGGACGCGTTATCGGTATGGGCGCCAAAGCAATCGGTCACCGCGTATGATGCGGTCGCCGCCGGTCATACCGGGCTGCCGTGGCCGGATGTGCACGACGCCGGAACGGTGACGCTGCTGCAGACGCTGCGCGCCGCGGCCGGTCGGTCGGCGCCCGGCCCGGGCCGGTTGCGCGGAACGATCAACATGCTTTTGCCGGTGCCCGGCGACGTGCGCGGGCTCGCCCCCGGGACGCAATTCGAGCGCGACGCGCTGGCCGCGGGTGAGGCGATCATCATCGCCAGCCCGCACGACCCCGCCACCGCGGTGGGGCTGGTGCCCGAGTTCTCCTACGACGAAGACGACTTCCCCGACCTGTGCGCGCTGTCCTGGACGGTCTACTCGCTGCCGGGCGCGCCGGTGCTCGACCATTACGAGCTCGGGGATGCCGAATACACGCTGCGCTCGGCCGTGCGATCGGCCGCCGACGCCCTCGGCGCCATCGGGCTCGGATCGGCCGCGGCCGACATCGAGGATCCGCGCGGCCTCGTCGAGCAGCTGCTGGAATCCGCACGGCAACACCGCGTTCCCGACCACGCACCCTCGCGGGCGTTGCGGGTGCTGGAAAACGCCGCGCACGTCGACGCCATCATCGCGGTCAGCGCCGGGCTCAGCCGCTCGCCCGACTCGCCGGAACGATTCGCCGCGCCGGTCGCCGCCGGCCCCGAACCGTTCGGAGCCCAATCCTCTTCGGAGGCACGCATCGCCAGCGATGCGTTGCGGCCCCTGACCGCCGTGGTCCGCTCGGCGCGGATGGCCGCCGTCACCGCGATCCTGCATTCGGCCTGGGCCGACTGAGGGCGCGCTAGTCGCTGTCGCCGCGCGCGCAATGCGGCGGGCGGCAAGGCGCGCCGTCGACGCTGGCCAGACAGCCGGGCACCGGGTCGGGTCCGGCCACCCGGGTGGGGTCGCGGCCGCTACGCAGCTCGTCGACCAGATCGGCGGCGAGACGGGCGAATCGGCGATCGGCGTTGGGGGTGGCGGCCCGGGCGAACGCCAAACCCGCCGCCTCGGCCTGGGTTCGCAATTCCTCGTCGAGATCCCACACCACCTCGATGTGGTCCGCGACGAACCCGATCGGGCAGACGATGACGGCCTGGGTCCCCGCGGCGGCCAGTGCCGTCAGATGGTCCTCGACGCTCGGTTCCAGCCACGGCACCTGCGGCGGCCCGGACCGCGACTGCCAGGCCAGGTCGTAATCGGCGTAGCCGGCCGCGGCCGCGACCAACCTTGCGGCGTAAGCGACTTGGCGGCTGTAGAGCCTGGGGCCGAGGCGCTGGTCGGCGGCCACCGGGACCGAATGCGCGGTGAACACCAGGCGGGCGCCGTCGGTCACGGACTGCGCTGCGGCCGCCACGGCGCCGGCGAACATCTCGACGAAGAGCGGGTGGTCGAAGTACGGCCGCAGCTTGACCAGTTCGGGCGCGTCCGCCCCGGCGGCCCGCCGGGCCCGGGCGATGTCCTCGGTGTACTGCGTGCAGCTGGAGTAGCCGCTCCACGCCGACGTGGTGAACACCGCGGCGCGGCGAATCCCGTTGTCCCGCATGGCTGCAACGGTGTCTTCGACGTAGGGCTCCCAGTTGCGGTTGCCGAAATAGACCGGCAGGTCCACTTCCTCGCGCAGCTCGTCGATCAGGGCGCGGTTGATCCCGTTGATCGGTGACACCCCGCCGAAATGCAGGTAGTGCCCGGCGACGTCATCCAGGCGTTCGGGCGGCACGTTGCGGCCGCGGGTGACGTTCTCCAGGAACGGCCGCACCTGCTCGGGCCCCTCCGGGCCGCCGAAGGACAGCAGCAGGACGGCGTCGAAGTCCATTTGGAGTCAGAGCATTCCGCTGTTAGAGCAATTGGGTGCTGGCGCCGCCGTCGGCGAAGATGATGGTGCCGGTGGTGGCCGGCAGCCAGTCCGAGAGCAGGGCGCACACCGTCTTGGCGACGGGCGTGGGGTCCTTCATGTTCCAGCCGATCGGCGCGCGCTGGTCCCAGCCCTCTTCCAGCAGCTGCATCTGGGCGCCAGCCTCCTCGCCGAGGGCCCCGCCCACGATCGCCGACATCGCCAACGTCCGAATGGGCCCCGCCGCAACGAGATTCGAACGCACGCCGAATTTGCCGGCCTCGCGGGCGACGAACCGGTTGACCGACTCCAGCGCGCTCTTGGCCACGGTCATCCAGTTGTAGGCCGGCATGGCCCGGCTGGGGTCGAAGTCCATGCCGACGATGGACCCGCCGGGGTTCATGATCGGCAGCAGCGCCTTGGCCAGCGAGGCATAGGAATACGCGGAGATGTGGATGCCCTTGGCGACGTCCTCGTACGGCGCGTCGAAGAACGGGTTGATGCCCATCCCGGTCTGCGGCATGAAGCCGATCGAGTGCACCACGCCGTCGAGCCGGTTGCCCTCACCGATCTCGGCGGTCACCCGGTCGGCGAGGG
>NZ_LATC01000088.1:0-19627 GCF_001414075.1 Mycobacterium sp. UM_11
ACGGCGCGATGCGGCCGACCCTGCGGCCGGCCGACCCCGAGGCGACCGAACCGCCGCGCGCTGACGACCTGGCCAAGGTGTCGACGGCGCTGACGGTCGAGCAGACGTCCGAGGTCGACGACGCCCGGCGCGCGCTCGGGTGGTCGGTGGACGAGATCCTGTTGGCGGCGCTGAGCCGGACCATCGCCGAGACCGTCGGCGCCGGCGTGGTCGCCGTCGACCTGGAAGGGGCCGGACGTTCGGTGCTGCGCCCGGATGTCGACCTGCGCAGAACAATCGGGCGGTTCACCACGATCTATCCGGTGCCGCTGCGCTGCGCCACGCCCGACGATACGGGCGCCACCGAGCTGCTGACGGCCGTTCGCGACACCCTCAAATCCGTGCCGCACTATGGGATCGGCTACGGGCTGCTGCGGTATCTCTACGCGCCCACCGCGCGGGCGCTGTCGGCCGCGCACCCCGCGGATGTTCACTTCCGCTACATCGGCGTGGTTCCCGAGCTGCCGCCGATCGATGCGCCGGTGCAATTCGACTCCGACGCGGCCATGCCCGTGCGCGACGCGATTCCGGGCCTGGGTCATGCCATCGAGTTGCGCGTCTACCGGCACTCCGGCGTGCTGCACCTCGATTGGTGGTACGACACCCGCCGGGTGCAGGGGGCGCGCGCCGAGGCGCTGGCGCGGTGTTTCCCGCTGGCGCTGCGGGCGCTGATCGGCGACGCCATCGCCGCCGGGGACGCCGACATGGGCGGGCAGCCGGTGGAATTGGCATTGGTGGACCTGTCGGCCCTGGACGCGGGTTGAGGGGGGCCGAGTGATCGACGCACGGACAGCGACCGATAAGGCGGTCGTCGTCGACCGGGTTCGCAAGACCTTCGGCGACTTCGTGGCCCTGCACGAGGTCAGCTTCGACGTCGGCCGCGGCGAGGTGCTCGGGCTGCTCGGGCCGAACGGCGCGGGCAAGACCACCCTGGTGGACATCCTGTCGACGCTGAGCCGGCCGGACGGCGGCCGCGCGGTGGTGGCCGGCTACGACGTGGTGTCCGAACCGGCCGGTGTGCGCCGCTCCATCATGCTCACCGGCCAGCAAGTGGCGATCGACGACATGCTCACCGGCAGCGAAAACCTGGTGATGTTCGGCCGGCTGTTCGGCCTGCACAAGTCGGCGGCGCGCGCCCGCGCCAGGCAGCTCATCGATGAATTCGATCTCGCCTACGCCGCCGACCGGCGCGTCAAGACCTACTCCGGCGGCATGCGCCGCCGCATCGACATCGCCTGCGGCCTGGTGGTCCGCCCCGAGGTCGTCTTCCTGGACGAGCCCACCACCGGGCTGGATCCGCGCAGCAGGCAAAGCATTTGGGACCTGGTCGGCAAGTTCAAGGACGGCGGCATCGCCACGCTGCTGACGACGCAGTACCTCGAGGAGGCCGACGCGCTGGCCGACCGGATCGTGGTGATCGACCACGGGCGGGTCATCGCCGAGGGAACGGCCGACGAGCTCAAGGAGCGCACCGGCGGCAGTTATTGCGAGATCGTGCCGCGCCGGTTGACCGACCTGCGGGCGATCGCCGACGTCCTGGGCCCGCTGGTGCCCGACAAGATCCGGGCCGCGCTCACGCCCGATTCGGATCGGATCGCGATCCCCGCCCCGGACGGCGCCCGCACCCTCATCGAGGCCGTGGGGCGACTGGCCGCCGCCGGCATCGAGGTGGCCGACGTCGCCCTGCGGCGCCCGTCGCTCGACGACGTGTTCCTTGCGCTGACGGACGAATCGCCCGCCGCGCGCGCCCCCGTCGCGACCCAGGCCGTCGGGTGACCGCGACCGCCAGCCCCGAACGCCACCTGTCCACGCTGACGCAGTGGTGGGTCCTCACCGTTCGCTTCATCGCGCCGACCCTGCGCAACGGCGAGCTGCTCGTGACCGTCGCATCATCGGTGGTGTTCACGGCCGGCTTCTACATCCCGCTGCACCAGATCATGGGCACCGCGACCAAGGGACTGTCCAGCAGTTACGCGCAATACGTCATGCCGTTGATCGCGTTGCAGGCCATCACCTTCGCCGCCATGTCGACGGCCTTTCGGGCCGCGACCGACTCGGTGCAGGGCATCAACCGGCGGTTCAGATCCATGCCGATGGCCCCGTTCGCCCCGGTGGGCGCCCGCATCTCGGCCGCGGTGTACCGCTGCACCGTCTCGGTGGCGGTCGCGGTGGTCTGCGGCTATGTCATCGGGTTCCGGTTTCACCGCTCGGCGATCTACGTCGCGGCCTTCTGCCTGCTGGTGGTGGCGGTCGGATCGATCCTGTCCTTCGCGGCGGACCTGGTCGGCACCGGAACCCGCAACCCCGAAGCCATGACCCCGTTGCTCATCCTGCCGCCCTTGATCTTCGGCCTGCTGTCCACCGGAGTCCAGCCGGCGCAGCAGTTTCCGCACTGGATCCAGCCGATCGTCCGCAACCAGCCGGTGTCACAGTTCGTGATCGCCTTGCGCGCGCTGGCCGGGGACGCCGCCCCGTACGGCGGATCGGTGACCTGGCGGGTGCTGGCGCCGACGCTGGCGTGGTTGTTCGGATTGACAGCGCTGCTGATTCCGGCGTCGGCGATCGTGTTGGCCAGGCGGTCGCGATGACGCTGCTGGATTCGCCCCGCTACCACGAGGACTCGGCACGCGCGCTGGCGTCGCAAACCTGGGTTCAGACGCGGCGGATCCTGCTGGGCTGGGCGCGCGATCTGACCACCGTGATCGAGGCACTCGTCCTGCCGATCCTGTTCCTGTTGACGCTGAACATCATTCTGGGCAACGTCATTTCACAGGTCACCGGCCACAGCGCGCTGTACGGCACGGTTCCGCTGAATGCGCTGGCCGCCACGATAAATGGGGCCGCGATCGGGGCGATCGGGCTCATCGGCGAACGCTCCAACGGCTTGCTGCGCCGGCTGTGGGTGGTGCCGGTGCACCGCGCGTCGGGCGTGTGTTCGCGGATCGCGGCCGAGCTGATCCGGATCGTGATCACCACCCTGGTCGTGCTGGCCGTGGGGATGATGCTGGGCTTCCGCTTCCGGCAGGGCCTGCTCGCGAGCCTGACCTGGTTCGTCGTCCCGATGATCTTCGGGCTCGCGTTCGCCACCCTGATCACGATGGTGGCGCTGTACACCGCCAACAACTTCCTGCTCGAAACGGTCACGCTCGGGCACGTTCTCGCCGTGGTGTTCTCGACCGGCTTCCTGCCGGTGGATCAATTTCCGAAGTGGGTGCAGCCGGTGGTCGCGCACCAGCCGATGAGCTACGCGATCGAGGCGATGCGCGGCCTGTCGCTGGGCGGGCCGGTGCGCTGGCCGATGATCGCCACGCTGGTGTGGGCCGGCGGCATCACCGCCGTCTGCATCGTGCCGGCGCTGGCCGGCTATCGACGCGCCAGCACGAGCTGACGAGGAAGTGGTGGGCATGTTTCCGGGATCCGTCATCCGCAAACTGACGCGCAGCGAAGAGGTGTTCGCGGTCAACGAAACCTATTTCGCCTTCACCGCTTTCGTCACCGGCCCCGTCGACCTCGACGCGATGGCCGACGCCTTCGACGCGCTGCTGGAGTCCCACCCCGTCTTCACCGGCCGCCTGGAAAAGGGCGACGACGGCCGCTACCAGATCGTCGCCGAAGACTTGATGCACCCCGGCATCTGGGTGGTCGAGGACGACACCGAACCGGATGCCGCACCGGCGACGGCCGGCATGCGCCTCGACCAGAACCAGACCTTGCTCAATCTTCGGCTGAAGCGCAGCGGCGCACGCACCGAACTCACGCTCTACACCCACCACAGCCTGGCCGACGCCCACCACGCGTTCGGTCTGCTCGAAGAGCTCTTCTCCCTCTACACCGATGTCGTCACCACCGGCGCGCCGCCGCCGATCACGCCGCAACCCGCGCCCGAAGCGCTGGAGCTCCTGCTGGAACAGCGCGGCGTGACAAAACAGCAGCGGTCCGGGCTGGAGAAGCTCTTCAAGGCGATGTTCGCCTACGACCTGCCGGCCCAGGACAAGCCGCCCGTAATGCCGAATCCGGATGCGATACAACCCATTCCGATCGCGCGGATACGGTTCACCGAGGAAGAGACGGCCGAGCTGGTCGAGTTCGGTTTGACCAATCAGCTCAGCCTCAACTCCGTGGTGGCGGCGGCCATCCTGCTGGCCGAGTGGGAATTGCGCGACACGCCCCACATCCCGATTCCGTACATCTACCCGGTCGATCTGCGCTACCTGCTCTCACCGCCGGTGAGTCTCACCGGCAGCACGCTGCCGCTGGGCGTAGCCACCTACCTCGCCGAGATCAGGGCCGACACCGATCTGGTGGATCTGGCCCGCGGAATCGTGGACTCCTTCCGCACCGACCTGTCGGACGGGGTAATCCAGCAATCCGCGCTGCATTTCAACCTGCAGTATCAGGGCACTCCCGCGGGGCTCCCCCCGGTCGTGCTGTGCACGGACACCGGCACCATCCCGCCGCTGCGCGTCCCCGACGAGATCGAGCTGGAGGACTTCCAGAGCGAGCTCTACTTCCCCACCCGCGCCCCGGTGGACCTCTACAGCGTCGGAACTTTCGCGAACCGGTTGTTCATCGAGCACCACGCGCACCTGCCGGGACGCGAAAAGACCTTGGCGGCAATCCATTCGCGGCTCTGCTCGCTGGTCGAGGAGGACAGCTGGGCCATGGAGTGAGCCGGCATTTCAGGACGGCGTGGGCGCACCGGCCCCCTCGGCCACCAGCGTCTCGGTCAGGTGCAGGCTCAACGAGCGCGCGGAGTTGTAGGTCGCGACGACCTTGGGGGTGATCCGGATCCCGGTTTCGGCCTCGATGCGGGTCCGCAGTTCGAGGTTGCCCAGCGAGTCCAGACCGTGATCGGCGAACGGGCGATCGGGATCTATTGTGCGGCGCAGAATCAACCCGGTCTGCTCGGTGATCAGGCGCCGGAGTCGGGCCGGCCACTCGTCGGGTGACAGCGAGCGCAGTTCGGCGCGCAGCGTGGCGCCCTCGCCTGCGTGCTGTTCTCCGGCGGCCCGGAACGCTTCGGCGAACGGGCTGCGGTCCACCAGCGCGGCGAGCCACGGCGCGCCGGTCGTCGGGACGTAACCGGTGTACCCCCGGTCGTAGCGCAGCAGCGTCTCGAACGCCCGCGCACCCTCGTCCGGGGCGATCATCGTGGTGCGGCCGCCGGCCGCCAGGAACGTGGCGCGGCCGATCTCGCCCCACGCGCCCCACGCGATCGTGGTCGCGGGCAGTCCCTGGCCGCGGCGCCAGTGGGTGAACGCGTCCAACCAGCTGGATGCCGCGGCGTACGCGCCCTGACCCGCCGAGCCGAACAGCGCGGCCACCGACGAGAAGGCGCAGAACCAGTCCAGCGGCTGGCCGGCCGTGGCGTGGTGTAAGTTCCACACCCCGTTGACCTTTGGCGCCCAGTCCTTATCGATCAGCTCGTCGGTGATGTTGGCGAGCACGGCGTCCTCGACCACCGCGGCGGCGTGCAGCACCCCGCGCAGCGGGAGTCCGGTCGCGGTGGCCGCGGCCACCACCCGGGCCGCGGTGTCGGCCTCGGCGATGTTGCCGCTTTCCACCACCACATCGGTCCCGGCGGCGCGGAGGCGTTCGATGGCCTGGCGCGCCTTGGCCGTGGGGGTGGACCGCGCGGTCAGCACAATGCGCCCGCAGCCCGCCTTGGCCATCTCGGAGGCCAGGAACAATCCCAGCCCGCCCAGGCCGCCGGTGACGATGTAGGCGCCGTCCGCGCGGAACACCGGCGCCTGCTCCGGCGGCAGCACCGCGCGGGTCTGCCCGTGGCGCGGCACGGTGAGCACCAGCTTGCCGGTATGCTCGGCGCCGCTCATCACCCGGATCGCCGTCGCCGCCTCCGATATCGGGTATTCGGTGCAATTCGGTTGTGGCAGATCACCGTCGGCGATCCGCTGGTAGACCGCCTGCAGCAACTCCTGCACCCGCCGCGGGTGCGTCTTGGTGAGCAGCGCCAGGTCGACGGCGTAGAAGGTGAGGTTGTGGCGGAACGGAAACAGACCAAGGCGGGCGTCGTCGTAGATGTCCCGCTTGCCGATCTCCACGAACCGTCCACCGTAGGCGAGCAGGTTCAGCCCGGCGCGCTGGGCGGACCCGGTCAGCGAGTTGAGCACCAGGTCGACCCCGTACCCGTCGGTGTCGCGACGGATCTCGTCGGCGAACGCCGTGCTGCGCGAGTCGTAGACGTGCTCGACGCCCATGTCCCGCAACAGCGCTCGCCGCTCGGGGCTGCCCGCGGTGGCGAAGACCTCGGCCCCCACCATGCGCGCGATCGCGATCGCGGCCTGACCAACGCCGCCGGTGCCGGAATGGATCAGCACCTTGTCCTCCGCCGAAATTCTGGCCAATTCGCACAGGCCGTACCAAGCGGTGCCGTACGCGGTCGCCGCGGCGGCGGCCTGGCCGGCGGTCATGTCGGGCGGCACGGTGGCGACGAGCCGGGCGTCACAGGTGACGAACGTGCCCCAGCTGCCGTTGGCGAAGCCGGAGAAACCGCCCACGCGGTCGCCGACGCGGTGCTCGGTGACGCCCTCGCCGACCCGGGTGACCACACCGCCCAGGTCGAATCCCAGCTGGTGCGGCTCGCCCTCCAGGTCGGGGTAACGGCCAAGGGCCGCAAGCACTTCGGCGAAGTTGACGCTGGACGCGTCGATCGCCACCTCGACCTCGCCCGGGCCCGGGGCCGTGCGGTCGAGGGCGACGAACTCGAGCGTCTGCAGATCACCGGGGTGGCGCACCACGACGCGCATCCGGTCGGTTTCATGGTTGACGGTGGTGAGCCTGCGTTCGTCGGGACCCAACGGCGTGCAGCGCAGCCGCGCCGTGTGCCACTGACCGCCGCGCCAGGCGGTCTCGTCTTCGGCCGAACCGGACAGCAGTTCGTGTGCCACCCGCTCGACGTCGTCGTCGCTCTCCAGGTCGATCTGGGTGGTCCGCAGTTGGGGGTTCTCGGCGCCGACCACGCGCAGCAGCCCGCGCAGCCCGGCCTGCACCAGGTTCGGTTCGTCCTCGGCCAGCACGATCTGCGCCCGCCGGGTGACGACATACAGCCGCGGCGGCGTCGCCGACATCTCCGGCAGGTCGCGGATCATGCGCACCACGTGGCGCACCTGTTCCCGGCCCTGCAGCAGGCCCTGCTCGTCGGGCTCCCCGGCCGGCGGCGGGCACACGATCACCACGCCTTCCAGTCCGCCGCGCACCGCCGCGGCCAGCCGCTCGGCGTTGGCCCGGTGGTCGGACAACTCCGGCCAGTTCAGCGTGTCGCATTGCGCGCCTGCCGATTTCAGTGCATCCGTCAGCCTGGATTCGAGCAGGTCGGCCTCGGCGGTGTTGATCAACAGCCATCCCCCGACGACCCGGTCGGGCGCCGACGGCGGCGCCTGCCGCTGCCAGTCGACGGTCAGCAGCCGCTCGGCCATCAGCCGGTCGGCCCCGCCGCCGCCGATCCCCATGCGCAGGCCCTGCACCGCCAGCAGCACCGCGCCGTCGGAGTCGAGCAACTCGAAATCGACGTCGACCGAAGACCCCGTCGCCGCGGCCAGCCGCAGGTGGCAGTAGCGCGCGCCGCGCGTCGGGCCGTACCGACGCAGGCGGGCAACGCCCAAGGGCAGCAGGCTTTCCCGCGCGGCCTCGTTGACGGCGGGGTGCGCCAGCACGGTCTGGAAGCAGGCGTCCAGCAGGGCGGGGTGCACGCCGTAGCCGCCCCGCTCGGCGCGGACCGCGCCCGGTAACGCGACCTCGGCCACCACGCTGCGGCTCTTGCCCTCGGCGGTGCGCGTCGAGACCAGGCCGGTGAAGGCGGGACCGTAGTCGACGCCGCGCTCGGCGAACGACTTGCGCAGCGCGGCACCATCACTCAGTAGGGGGTGGGTGGCCAGCAGGGCGGCGACGTCGCGTCGCTGCTGCTGATCGGCCGGGTCGCCCGCGCGCAGCACCGCGGCGGCGCTGCGGATCCGCTCCCCGTCGCGCTCGGTCTCCACGATGAAGTCGGCCACGCCGGCGTCGGTGACCGAGGCCACCGCGCTCACCGGCGTCCGGTCCCCCAGCAGCAGCATCTGTTCGAAGCGAACGTCGCGGACCTCGGATTCCGGCCCCAGCACCGCGGCGGCGGCCGCCAGCGCCATCTCGCAGAATCCGGCCCCGGGGAAGGCCGCAACCCCGTTCACCCGGTGGTCGGCCAGCCACGGCAAGGCCGCGGTGCCGACCTCGCCCTGCCACGCGTGGCGTTCGGGTTCCTCCGGCAACCGCACGTGCGCGCCCAGGAGCGGGTGCGCGTCGAGCGTGAACCGGCCGCGCGACCGCGCCCCGTCGGCTTCGATGAGCAGCCGCTGGTGGGTCCACGTCGGCAGCGGCGCGTCCACCAGCCGGCCGGCCGGATACAGCGCGGCGAAGTCGATGGCGGCGCCGGCGCTGTACAGGTCCCCCAGGAACTCCCGCAGACCGTGCGGCACCGGCTGGTCGCGCCGCATGGCGCCGAGCGCGGCGATGGTGACGTCGGAGGCGGCCGCGTTCTGTTCGACCGCCCGGATCAGCAGCGGATGCGGGGCCGGTTCACCGAAGACGCGGTGGCCGTCGTCGAGCGCCGCCCGCACCGCGGCCGCGAACTTGACCGACTGCCGCAGGTTGTTCACCCAATAGCCGGCGTCGAACGCCGGCCGCGATCGTGGATCGTCAAGCGTCGCAGAGTAATACGGCACTTCCGGGGCCGCAGGCGTGAGGTCGGCGAGCTGGTCGGCCAGGTCGGCGAGGATCGGATCGACCTGAGCCGAGTGCGAGGCGACGTCGACGGCCACCTCCCGGGCCATCACCTCGCGGGCCTCCCATTGCGCCACCAGATCGCGCACCGTCCGCGTCGCTCCGCCGATCACGGTGGAGTTGGGCGAGGCGATCACCGAGACCACCGCGTCGCTGATGCCCCGGGCGGCCAGTTCGTCGCGCACCTGCTGGGCGGGCAGCTCCACCGATGCCATCGCCCCCGCGCCCGCGATGCGCGCCATCAGCTTGGACCGCCGGCAGATCACCTTCACCCCGTCGTGCAGCGACAGGGCCCCGGCGACCACGGCCGCCGCGATCTCGCCCATGGAGTGGCCGATGACCGCCCCGGGCCGCACGCCGTAGGCCCGCATCGCGGCGGCCAGCGCGACCTGGAAGGCGAACAGCGTCGGCTGGACCCGCTCGATGCCCGTGACCGTCTGAAGGGCCGACATCGCCTCGGTGACAGAGAAACCCGACTCCGCCGCGATCAGCGGCTCGGCCTCGGCGACGGTGGCGGCGAACGCCGGCTCCTTGGCCAGCAGCTCCGCGCCCATCCCCGCCCACTGCGAGCCCTGTCCGGAAAACACCCACACGGGCCCGCGGTCGTCGTGACCGGCGGCGGGCGCGTAAGGGGTTTCGCCGCGGGCGATTTCGCGCAGCGCGCTGCCCAGCTCCTCGAGGCCGTCCGCGGCGACCGCGGTGCGCACGGTCCGGTGCCCGCGCCGCCGCGCCAGCGTGTAGGCCAGGTCGGTGGCGGACACCGTGTTGGTGTCCAGCCAGTCGGCCAGCCGCCGCGCCGTGCGGCGCAGCTCGTCGGCGGAGGTGGAGGACAACGGGAACAGCAGCGGCCCAGGGCGTTCCGCGGCCGCATCGTCGGCGGGAGGTTCGGGTGCCTGTTCGATGACGGCGTGCACGTTGGTGCCCGACATGCCGAACGAGGTCACCCCGGCGCGCCGCGGTCCCTGGCCCTTGTCCGGCCACGGCGTAACCTCCTGTGGCACGAACAATCCGGTTTCGATGCGGGCCAGCTCGTCGGGCAGGCGCCGGAAGTGGGCCATCGGCGGCACCGCGCCGTGGCGCACCCCGAGCACCGCCTTGACCAACCCGACCGCGCCCGCGGCGGCCTCGGTGTGCCCGACGTTGCTCTTGGCCGAGCCGAGGGCGACGCGGTTGCCGCCGGCCCCGTAAACCTCGGTGAGACTGGCGAATTCGAGCGGGTCGCCCTTCGGGGTTCCGGTGCCGTGCGCTTCCACCATGCCGACGGTCGCGGGGTCGACGCCCGCGGCGTCCAGCGCCGCCCGGTACACCGCGGCCTGCGCATCCGACGACGGCGTCGTGATGGTCTCGGAACGGCCGTCCTGGTTGACCGCCGTGCCGCGGACCACCGCGAGGATCCGGTCACCGTCGCGCACCGCGTCGGGCATGCGCTTGAGCACGACCACCGCGCACCCGTCGGAACGGACGAACCCGTCGGCGGCGGCGTCGAACGTGTGGCAGCGGCCGGTGGGCGACAGCATGCCCTGAGCGGACGCCGACGCCGATACGCGGGGGTCCAGCACCAGCATGGCGCCCCCCGCCAGGGCGAGATCGCTTTCGCCGGTGTTCAGGCTCGAGCAGGCCAGGTGGACGGCCAGCAACCCGGACGAGCAGGAGGTGTCGAGCGTGACCGCGGGCCCCACCAGCCCCAGCCCGTAGGCGATCCGTCCGGAGGCCATGGAAAACGGGGTGCACGTGTAGCCGTAGGCGTCCTCCATCACCCCGGCGTCGCCGCTCATCAGCGTGTAGTCCTGCTGGCACATCCCCACGAACACGCCGGTGCGCGAGCCGCTCAACTCCGGCGGCGCGATGCCCGCATGCTCGATCGCTTCCCAGGACGTCTCCAGCAGCAACCGGTGCTGCGGGTCGATCGCGGTCGCCTCGCGTTCACCGAAGCCGAAGAAAGCGGCGTCGAAGCCGCCGGCGTCGTCGATGAAGCCGCCCCAACGCGAGACCGACCGCCCGTGCACCCCGCGCTCGGGGTCGTAGTGGTCCTCGACGTCCCATCGGTCCGCGGGGATCTCGGTCACCAGGTCGTCGCCCCGCAACAGCGCTTGCCAGAACGCTTCGGGGGAGTCGATCCCGCCCGGAAGCCGGCATCCCATTCCGATGACCGCAATGGGGGTGACGCGTGGTTCCATCGCCGCTGTACCTCGTCTCAGGCCAACCGGCGATGCTGCGAGTATCACCGGCGCTAGTGAAATTTGAGGGCGCAGCGCAGCATCGCTCGCGCCCCCCAACCCGAGCGGGTCTCGACGCGGAACCCAACGAAGCGCCAAGCTTAGACGCTCGAAGCAATCGGGGTGGGGGGAATGCACCGATTTCGGCCGCCCTCCCCCACCCCGCGGCGATGACCTGCGGTTATCGCCGCGGGCCGTCGGTTGCGATATACCCCCATAGGGTATATCGTGAACGGAAAAACGCCAGCCACGAAGCGAGGACCAGGTGACACACAGGGCGCTGTCGGCGATCGGGCACGCGTTGGGCCTCGCCGGGTCGATGACGTGGGAAATCCTCTGGGCGCTGATTCTGGGCTTCGCGCTGTCGGCGGTGGTGCAGGCGGTGGTGCGGCGCTCGACCATCGTCGGGCTGCTGGGCGACGATCGACCACGCACCCTGGCGGTGGCCGCCGGGCTCGGGGCGGCGTCGTCCTCGTGCTCGTACGCCGCGGTGGCCCTGGCCCGCTCGTTGTTCCGCAAGGGCGCCAGCTTCACCGCCGCGATGGCCTTCGAAATCGGTTCGACCAACCTGGTGGTCGAGTTGGGCATCATCCTGGCCCTGCTGATGGGCTGGCAGTTCACCGCCGCGGAGTTCGTCGGCGGCCCGCTGATGATCGTGGTGCTGGCCGTGCTGTTCCGGTTGTTCGTGCGGTCGCGGCTGATCGACGAGGCCCGGGCGCAGGCCGAGCGGGGTATCGCCGGATCGATGGAGGGCCACGCGGCCATGGACATGTCGATCAAGAAGGACGGCACGTTCGCGCAGCGGCTCTTGTCCGGGGAGGGCTTCACCTCGGTTTCGCACGTGTTCGTGATGGAGTGGTTGGCGATCCTGCGGGACCTGGTTCTGGGCCTGTTGATCGCCGGTGCGATAGCGGCGTGGGTGCCCGAATCATTCTGGCGTGGATTCTTTTTGGCCGACAGCCCGGGCTTGTCGGCGCTGTGGGGACCGATAGTGGGACCGGTAGTGGCGATCGTGTCGTTCGTCTGCTCTATCGGCAACGTGCCACTGGCCGCGGTGCTCTGGAACGGCGGCATCAGCTTCGGCGGTGTCATCGCGTTCATCTACGCCGACCTGCTGATCCTGCCGATCCTGAACATTTACCGGAAGTACTACGGCACCCGGATGATGCTCACGCTGCTCGGCACGTTCTACGCCGCGATGGTGGCGGCCGGCTATTTGGTCGAATTGATCTTCGGCGCAGCGAGTCTCATCCCGAAGCAGCGCAACGCCACGGTGATGGAAGCCACGATCTCGTGGAACTACTCCACCTGGCTCAATATCGCCTTCCTGGCCATCGCTGCCGTGCTCGTCGTCCGGTTCGTCACCACGGGCGGGATCCCGATGGCGCGGATGATGGGTGGCTCGCCCGACAGCGGGCACGACCACGAGTGCCACTAGCGGCCAACGGATTGTCTCCGGCGGCTTCGGGGGCGATGATCTGGCGAAGTGATCGGCAACGGCCAAGAAGGAGTCGCACGAGATGACTGAGATATCCATCGACGGCCACGGCCCGCGGCGCCGGGTGCTGCTCCTCTACTACACCTTCACCGGGCAGACGCTAGCGGTGCTCGAGGCGGCAGCCGAGGTGTTCGGCGAGCGGGGCTGGGAGGTGCACCGGGCTCCGATCACCTTCACCGATCGGCGCTACGCCGAACGCTTCTCGCTCTTCCCGTTGCGCCACGCGGCGCTTGACCTGCTCAGCGTCCTGCCCGCCCAGCTGCGCCGGGCGACCGGCGAGATCCAGACCCCGGACGAGGTTCGCGACGCAAGCTACGACCTGATCTGCATTGGATCCTCGACATGGTGGTTCACCATGAACATGCCGATGCGTACTTTCCTGAAGTCGGACGAGGCGCGAATCCTGCTCGCCGGCAAGCCATTCGCCGCGTTCTGCGTCTGCCGCCGGTACTGGCGCGGCAATTTCGCGGCGGTCCGCAGGCTCGGGGAGAGGCTGGGCGGCAGGTACGCGGGCGGGGTCCATTTCGAGTACCTCGGCGGCCAGATCGCCTCGGGGCTTTCGCTGATGAGCTATTTGCGGTCGGGCCGCTACCGGAACCGTTATTTCGGCCTGCGCATCCCGGCAACCAACGTCCAGCCATACCAGCTGGAGCAGACGCGGATCTTCGCCCGATCGCTCGCCGATCGGCTGGCCGCCGACGCCGTGGCGTCCTGACTCAGCTCAGCCGGATGGTGTTCATCGACACCCCGGCGGCGGGCAGCCGCGCCAGCAGCGCGTCGCCCATCGCCGCCGCCGGCGTGAGCACCCCCGTAAGGTCACTGAGCCGATCCCGGTCGAGGGCCAGCGCGAGGCCGCTCTCGCCGAGCAGCACGCCGGTCGCGTCGTACGCGTCCCGCTGCTGGGAGAAGGTGCCCAGATAGCGGGCGCCCGAGGTCGTGGTCGTGTACGTCTCGACCGTGAAGTGGCCGCGCTCCCTCATCGCCTCGCTGGGCCCCGTGCCGGGCTTGGCGAGGGGCTGCAGCCATCGCCGGGGCACCCGCCCGAAATGCCTGGTGCCCAAGGCCCAGCCGGTCCGGAGCGCACCCGTGACGGCCGCGGACGCGACGGGCGCCGCGGCGGACCTGCCGAGACTCATGGTCTCCGAGTAGCGGAACCGCCTGCCGTAGGCCCAGTTCTGTAAGGCGTTGCTGCGTCGCACTATTCGCGTGTTGTGCGGCGCCCACACCAGGGCGCCCAGCCAGAAGCCGGCGAGCTCGGGCGCGATCCGGCCGCCCGGGCGCCACCGGAAGTCCGGTTGCCGACCGAGGTCCGGTTCGGCGCTTCGGTCGGTGGTCAGGGTGTACGGGTCGTTCATCAGCCGGCGAGCCTGCGCGTCGCCGGACGCGGTGCGCATGGATTCGAATTCCGAGGCGACGGTTCCTCCGGAGCCGCCACCCTGGAAGAAGGAGCGGAACACGAAGGTGGTGTCGCGCAGCTCCCCTGCGCCGTCGCGGGCCGCCCGGCGATAGAGCTGATAGACGTTCAGATCCGAAGGCAGGGAGGCGAATCCGCACGAGACGACGATCCTGGCGCCGGTGTCGACGGCCTGCCGGTGGTAGCGGTCGATGCTGTCGCGCACGAACATCACCTCGCCGGTCAGGTCGGCGTAGTCCGTCCCGGCCTTCGCGCAGGCCGCCACCACCGGCAACCCGTAGCGGGTGTAGGGCCCGACCGTGGTGACCACCACCCGGGTGCGGGCCGCCATCGCGTCCAGCGTCGTCGGGTCCGACGCGTCGGCCACGATCAACGGCCAATCCCGCGCGGCCGTGCCGAGCGCGCTCCGGGTGGCCGCCAGCCGGTCCGGCGAGCGACCGGCCAGCGCGATGCGGGCCCCGCCGGCCGCGCCGGCCAGGTAACGGGCCGTCAACTCGCCGGAAAAGCCGGTGACGCCGTAGAGGACGATGTCGAACTCGCGGTCCGCCGAACCCATCGCTCGATCTCCTCACCCGCCCCGAGGCGCAGAGCCGCCGTCACCGGATCTTGTTGCGCCCCAAGGCTTCAGGATTTGCCGGCGAGCTTCTCGCGCAGGCGGCGGTTGACCGGTTCCGGCAGTAGCTCGGAAACGTCGCCGCCGAACATCGCGACCTCTTTGGCCAGGGACGACGAGACGAACGAATAGCGAGGTGTCGTCGCGACGAAGAAGGTGTCGACACCGGCGATGTGCTTGTTCATCTGCGCCATCTGCAGCTCGTATTCGAAGTCGGTGCCGGTGCGCAGGCCCTTCACGATCGCGGTCATCCCCCGCGCCCTGACGAAGTCGACCACCAGGCCCTGCCCGGCCTCGACCCGCAGGTTGGGCAGGTGCGTGGTCGACTCGTTGATCATCGCGATCCGCTCGTCGAGGTCGAACATGCCCTTCTTGGCGGGGTTGGTCAGGATCGCCACCACCACCTCGTCGAACTGGGCCGACGCCCGTTCGAAGACGTCGATGTGGCCCAACGTCACCGGATCAAACGACCCCGGGCATACCGCGCCGCTCATGACGCGCGCCGACGACGATGCAGAACGCAGGGATCAAAAGGAGCGGCGCCCATGACGAAAGACGGTACACGTCCGCCTCACACCCGCTCGGCCATCTCCAGCCGGGTGTCGCCGTACCCCCGCGGCTCCCACACCGACCAGCCGGCCGGCCAGGCCAGCGGCGCTCCGGCCGCCGGGCGCTCCACCACCGCCACGGTGCCGACGCTCGCCCAGCCGTGCGCGACCAACGCGGCCAACACGGCCTGGACCTCGGCGGCGTCGACGTCGTAGGGCGGGTCGGCCAGAACGAGGTCGACCGGGCTCGCGGTGCCGGCCGCCAACACGGTCGCGACCGCGCCGCGGCGCACCGTCGCACCGGTCAGCCCCAGCGTCTCGATGTTGCGCGCGATGACCGCCGCGCTGCGGTGATCGGACTCCACGAACAGCGCCGACGCCGCCCCCCGGGACAGCGCCTCCAATCCCAGTGCGCCCGAACCGGCATAGAGGTCCAGCACCGCGGCGCCCGCCAAATCCCCTCGGGCGGCCAGGATGTTGAACAACGACTCGCGGACGCGGTCGGTGGTCGGCCGGGTTCCCCGCGGCGGGACGGCGATGCGCCGGCCGCCGGCCACGCCGCCGATGATCCGGGTCACCTGCCGGCACCTACAGCAGCGTCGACCAATAGTCCCAGAACCGCGCCAGGATCAGCAGGAACACCGCGGTGAACCACAGCGCGACGATCGACCACCGCCATTGGTAGAGCACCCACACCACGCCGCGGCCCCGGCGCTGCAGCGCCGGGCGGCACACGGTCGAGGCGACCACCACCAACAGCGTGATGGTGACCGCCCAGACGACCATGCAGTAGGGGCACAACGCCCCGATGGTGTACAGGCTCTCGTAGATCAGCCAGTGCACGAACGCCGCGCCGAGCAGCACCCCGACCGTCAACCCGATCCAATACCATTGCGGCAACTGAACTTTCGTCACCGCCAGCAGGCCCGTGACGACCACCACGGTGAACCCCACCAGACCGAGCAGCGGGTTGGGGAACCCCAGCACGGACGCCTGCGGGGTGACCATCACCGAGCCGCACGACAGAATCGGGTTGAAGTTGCACGACGGCACGTACGCCGGGTTGAGCAGCAGGTCGATCTTCTCCACCGTCAGCGTCGCCGAGGCGGCCAGGCCGATCACGCCGGCGATCAGCACCCACCACGCACTGGGCGCCGGCAGGGCCTCGGGGCGCGATTCCGGTGTCGGGTCGGCGGTTTCGGCGGGCGCCGGCGTGGTCACGCGGCCGGGGGGGCGGCGGCGCCGTCGATGCCGGGCACGTCACCGACGATGCTCTTGATCTTGGCGACCAGCGCATCCGGTGTGGACGGGTCGTAATCGTCCCCGTTGATCTTGATGGTCGGCGTGGCGTTGATTTTGGCGGCCGCCGCCTCGCCGGTGACCTTGGCAATGTATTTGCCGCTGTTGACGCAGTCGGGCACCTTGCCGGCGGCGCCGGCCTCCCGGGCGATCTCGATCAACCGGGCGTTGTCCGGGAAGCTGCTGCCGCGCTCGCTGGGCTGCAGGTCCGTGGTGAACAGGGCCGTGTGGAACCGGCGGAACGCGTCCATGGACTCGTCGGCCACGCACAGGGCCGCGGCGCCGGCCCGCGACGAATAATT
Source organism: Mycobacterium sp. UM_11 (assembly GCF_001414075.1). Classification (NCBI taxonomy): domain Bacteria; kingdom Bacillati; phylum Actinomycetota; class Actinomycetes; order Mycobacteriales; family Mycobacteriaceae; genus Mycobacterium; species Mycobacterium sp. UM_11. The sequence continues at coordinate 16,702 of NZ_LATC01000088.1, forward strand.
CTGGTTCCTGGCGTTGTCGAGGATCGACACCATGCTGTAGTCGGCCGCGATCGCGCCGACGTCGATGAGCCTGGAGACCGTCGGGCCGAAGGTGCGCTCGAAGTTGCCGCAGGCCGGGCACAGGAAGTCCTCGTAGAACGTGACGACGGCCTTGGGGTTGCTGGTCCCGGGCTGGGTGACCAGCTTGCTCGACGTCACCCGCACGGTGTCGCCGGCGCCGATGGCCGCGGTCTTCTTGTGGTGCGTCACCACGATGTAGGAGACCAGCGCGACCAGGAAGATGACGACGATGGCGGTCCCGCCGATCTGCACGAGTCGGCCCGATTTACCGTCGGCCGACTTGATGTCAAAGCGCGGGGGGCGTTTGGGTTTGTCGGCCACAGTTTGCGCGATCCTTCGGTGTTCGGGTGGACGTCAGGCGCCTCTAGATTACCGGCGCCGCGCGCGCGACAGGTCAGACCCGGCTCAGGTGGGCGCGCAGGGCCGAAATCAACTCGGTGGTCGCGGCGGCGCAGCCCCCGCCGAGCTGGAACAGATTGACGAAGCCGTGCGTCAACGACCCCATGCACCGCAGGTCGACCGCGGTGCCGGCGGCCTCCAGCGCCGCCGCGTAGCTCTCCCCCTCGTCGCGCAGCGGGTCGAACCCGGCGACCGCGATCAACGCGGGGGCGAGCCCGGCCAACGACTCGGCCAGCAGCGGCGACACCCGCGGATCCGCCCGGTCGATGCCCGAACCACGCAGGTATTGGGACTCGAACCAATCGATGTCGCGTTTGGTCAGCAGGAAGCCGCGGGCGAACAGGCTCAGCGAGCGGGTGTGCGTGCTGAAGTCGGTTCGCGGGTAGATCAGCCACTGCAGCACGGGGGCGGGCCCGCCCTCGTCGCGCGCCAGCTGGCTGACGACGGCGGCCAGGTTGCCGCCCGCGCTGTCCCCGCCCACCGCGACCCGGCCGGGTGCGGCGCCGAGTTCCTCCGCGTGGTCGTACGCCCACCTGAATGCGGCGTAGGCGTCCTCGACCGCGGCGGGCGCCGGATGCTCGGGGGCCAGCCGGTAGTCGATCGACAGCACGTGGATGCCAGCGTCGCGGCACGTCAACCGGCACAGCGCGTCGTAGCCGTCCAGGTCGCCGATCGCCCATCCGCCGCCGTGGTAGAAGACCAGCAGGGGCGCGGCCGCGCCGTTGGCGGGACGGTAGTGCCGCGCCGGGATCTCGCCGGCCGGCCCGGGCAGCGCCAGTTCCTCGACGTCGACGTGGATCTGTGGGCCGGGAAGCTCGAGCAACAGCTGGCGCAGCTGAGCGCGGGACGTGGCCGCGTCGTCGTCGGCGACCAGGCCGTCGATGCCGACGGCGCGCAGACCGGCCAGCATCAGCTGAAGGGTGGGGTCCAGGGTGTTGCCGTCGATGGTCACCGCGCGCCCACCGAACAGCGCACGCTTGGCTGGCGTGGGGATCCAGGGAATGACCTTGACGCCGATCGTCGAGACCGCGCCCTGCATGCGACTGGCCAGGCGCATCGGCGCGTGTTTCGGCCCGAGGTGAAGGTCCGGCGCGGGCACGCTCTTGGTCATGGGCACTCCCTCGAATGCAACGTGGTAAAGCTCGACGACGGACGGATGTGCGGTCCGCGCCCTCGCCTCGGCGTCTTCCGGCCTCCCGGCGGCCACCGCGCAGCACGGTCAGCGCCTGGCCGCACACCGATTACCGGCCGCTTCATAACCCGTGCGACCAACTCTACGTGGTGACGAATTTGCGAAATACAGGCCACGTCCCGATATCACCGCGCCCCGCCCCGGTGTCGGTGACGTGGTATTTTCCAAGCTCGGTAATATCGTGATCCCCAAGCCGGTAACCGCCTCATGGATTGCGAGCAGCTTCGACGTGTTCGATTTCGAACTCAGCGCCGCGAACTCAGCGCCGATTCAATGGCGTCGATCTCCTCGCTCGATGGCGGCACCCGGCCGGGTCCACGCACCTTCAACTTCACAGGCAGGTGAATGACATTGGCTGGCGATTCGGGCGCTGCCGTGCCCTCGATAGCTCTTAATGACGAAAACACGATGCCGGTGCTCGGACTTGGCGTCGCGGAGTTGTCGGAGGACGAGACCGAACGCGCGGTTTCCGCAGCGCTGGAAATGGGCTGCCGGCTGATCGACACCGCCTCGGCTTACGGCAACGAAGCCGCCGTCGGCCGCGCGATCGCGGCCTCCGGGATTCCGCGCGCCGAGCTGTTCGTCACGACCAAGCTGGCGCCGGCCGACCACGGGTTCCTGCGCTCCGAGGAGGCCTGCAAGGAGAGCCTGGAAAGGCTCGGCCTCGACTACCTCGACCTCTACCTGATCCACTGGCCGGTGCCGTCCCGGGGCGAATACGTGAATTCTTTCGGCGGGCTGATCCAGTGCCGCGGCAACGGGCTCGCGCGGTCGATCGGCGTCTCGAACTTCACCGAGTTGCACGTCACCGACGTCATCGACCTGACGTTCGTCACGCCGGCGGTCAATCAAATCGAGCTGCACCCGCTGCTCAACCAGGCCGACGTGCGCAAGACCAACGCCGAGCACAACGTCGTCACCCAGGCCTACACCCCGCTGGCGCTCGGCAAGCTGCACGACAACCCGACCGTGACCTCGGTCGCCGGCGAATACGGCAAGACGCCGGCCCAGGTGCTGCTCCGGTGGAACCTGCAGCTGGGCAACGCGGTCGTCTTCCGCTCGGCCAACCCGGAGCACATCGCCGGGAACCTCGACGTGTTCGACTTCGAGCTCGCCGCCGAGCACATGGACGCGATCAACGCCCTCAACGACGGCACCCGGTTGCGGCCGGATCCCAACACCTTCGAGGGCTAGCTGTACTGACCTGAGAGGTTAGGTACGCGAGTGGCGGGTGGTTGGCCGCCGAGTGCGGTGTGGCCGCGGTGGTGATTGTAG
>NZ_LATC01000089.1:0-19442 GCF_001414075.1 Mycobacterium sp. UM_11
AGATGTGTATAAGAGACAGGCACCCAGTTGCTCGGCCAGCGTTGATTTCTTGGCCATCGCCGCGGCGACTTCGCGGTAGAAGCCTTGTGCGCCATGCTCGATGGCGGCTTGGATGAGGACATCGCGATCGACGAAGTATCGATAGATGGTGCCTCGCGAGACCTTCGCCATGCGCGCCACGTCCTGCACACTCGTGCGCTGGATGCCCAGCTGAGCAAAGCATTCGTTTGCCGCGTCGAGGATCTGGTCACGGCGGTCGACCTCGGCGCCGACCGCCGATTCGCTGGTGACCGGATCAGTCAACATCTCACTCCTACGTGGCCGAGGGCAGTGGTTTCAGCAGTTCATGCTACGCGAGGTGCGCCGTTGCGCTCGGGAGCCCGCACCGGCCTGCTAGTACGGCCGTGTCCCTGTGTGTGCCCGTCCAGCCGCATGAGTGCAAGCCCACTAGGCAGCGGCGGCGGCGGTCTGCAATTATTGGATGATTGAACGGTTGGTGTTCTATTGTTACATCGCAGCAAGGAGTGGTCTTGTCTCGTCTGGAGGACAGATACGCGCTGGTTACCGGCGGGGCTCAGGGGTTGGGAGGGGCCATCGCCGAGGAGTTGGCCAGCCTGGGCGCTCACGTTTCGATCGTCGATCTGAACGGGGAGAAGGGCCTCGAGCGCGTCGAGCGCATACGTGGCAATTCCGGGCGGGCCGCCTTCATCAGGGCCAACGTCGCCCACCGCGATGCCATTGAAGCCGCCGTCCAGGAGGCGGCGGAAACCGGGGGCGGCCGCATCGACGTCTTGGTCAACGCGGCGCAGTTCTTCGCGATGCCAAAGGCTCTGGAATTGGTCACCGATAAGGATTGGGAGCTGTCCGAGGCCACGGGGCCCAAGGCGACATTCCGGTTCATGCAACTCTGCTTTCCGTTCCTCCGCGAGTCGGGGCGGGCGTCGGTGATCAACTTCGTGTCGGGCTCCGCCCTCGCCGGCATCGCCTACACCGCTCCCTACTCGGCGGCGAAGGGCGCGGTGGCGGCGCTGACCAAGGTGGCCGCCAACGAGTGGGCTCGCCATCGCATCCGGGTCAACGCGGTCTGCCCGTTCGCCCTCACGGAGGCCCAGGAGAAGTTGATCGGCACCGAGTGGGACAACTACACGCGGACCGCCGCGGCCTCGCCCATGAAGCGCGGCGCCAGCCCCGTGGAGATCGCGCCCGCCGTGGCCTTCCTGGCGGGGGACGGCGCGGCATTCGTGACCGGCACGGTGCTCCACGTCGATGGGGGCATGACCGAACTGTCGACGGTAGATTATTCGCAATCGCCGGGAGTGTTTGGCTAGCAGTCGAATCGATCACAACGCATGACTCCCTTGCCAGACGCTCATCGGCCGGTTCCGGCGCTGACCGCACTGAGTCGGCCCTTCTGGACCGCCGGCGCCGACGGGGTGCTGCGCATGCAACGTTGCACCAACTGCGGGCGGCTGTGTCACCCGCCCGCGCTGCGATGCCCCGTTGACCGCGCGGCCATCGAGTATGTCGACCTCAGCGGCCGCGGGTTCCTCGAATCCTGGACGGTGAATCGGCACCAATGGTTTCCGGGTTTCACGCCGCCCTACCTGATCGCATTCGTCACTCCGGTCGAGGACAGGCGGGCCCGCCTGTTGACCAACCTGGTGAACGTTCATCCCGACGAGGTCACCCCGGACATGCCCGTGCGGGTCGTGTTCGACCGATGCGTAGACGGCGAAGACGAGGTGTTCATTCCATTGTTCGAGCCGGAGCGCTGGTGAAGAGCGCGGTAACCGACCGGGCGATCATCAGCGGCATCGGTCAGTCGGCAATCGGCCGCCGGTTGGGGCGTGATCCGCTGGAGCTGACCGCCGAGGCGTGTCTGGCAGCGGTTGCCGACGCGGGTCTGTCGCTGGCCGACATCGACGGGCTCACAACCTATCCCGGGTCGTCGCAACCGGGCCTCGGGTTCTCCGGGGCGTCGCTGCGGGACATCCACGACGCGCTGGGAATCCAGCCGAACTGGGTCGCCGGGGGAGTGGAATCCCCGGGGCAGCTGGGCGCGGTGGTGGATGCGATGCTCGCCGTGGCCGGCGGGCTTGCCAACCACGTCTTGTGTTGGCGCAGCATCTGGGAAGGCACCGCTCAGGGCGCCGGCCGGCGCAAGGGCTACGGGTCGGGCGGCGGGCGTCCCGCCGGAATGCTGGGCTGGCAGATGCCATTTGGTGTGACGGCGGCCAACCTGGCCGCGCTCCAGATCCGCGCGCGGATGTTGCGATACGGCCTGACGCGGGAGCAGCTCGCATCGATAGCGATCACGCAGCGAGCCCACGCCGCGCGCAACCCCACGGCGATCTATCGCGAGCCGCTCGACCTGGACGCGTATTTGAGCGCGCGCATGGTGTCCGACCCATTGTGCATGTTCGACTGCGACATCGCCTGTGACGGGGCGACCGCGTTCGTCGTCTCCCGCGCCGAGCACGTCGCCGCGCTGGATCACCCGGCCGTGGCCGTCGAGGCCCTCGACTGCGCCCACCACGACCGGTTCACCTGGGAGGGCGGGGAAGACATCACCCGCATCAGTTCGCGCTGGTCCACGATCTGGGAGCGCACCGATTTCACGATCGCCGATGTCGACGTGGCGTCCTTGTACGACGGGTTCAGCGTCTTCGTCCTCTGCTGGCTGGAGGACTTCGGCTTCTGCCCGGTCGGCGAATCCGGCGCGTGGGTCGCCGATCCGGGGCGCATCTCGCTGGGCGGGCACTTACCCATCAACACCGCCGGGGGGCAGCTATCCGGAGGACGTCTGCACGGCTTCGGGCATCTCCATGAGGCGTGCCTGCAGATCCGTGGCGAGGCCGCCGCGCGACAGGTCGACGGTGCGTCGCTCGCCGCGGTTGGGGTGGGGGCGGCCAACAGCGGCACCACCGCAATGCTGCTGCGGCGGGCGTGAGCATGCCGTCGTGCACAATGATCACGCGACTCCGAGGAGGATACCCGTGGCCGAAGATTCGAAGGTGGGCTTCATCGGGCTGGGCAATCTGGGCGCGCCGATGGCCAAGCGGTTGGTCGACTGGCCCGGTGGCCTGATCGTCTTCGACGTCCGGCCCGATGCCACAACGTCGTTCGCCGACGCCGGTGTGCAGGTGGCCGACGACGTGGCCGAGGTGGCCGTCGCCGACATCATCAGTGTGATGGTGCTCAACGACGAGCAGGTGCGCGACGTGGTGGCGCGGCTCGCCCCGCGGGCCAAGCGCGGGACCGTCATCGCGATCCACTCGACGATCGACCACCGGACCGCGGTCGAACTGGCCGCAGAGCTGGAGCCCAACGGCATTCACGTCATCGATGCACCGGTCAGCGGTGGCGTGGAAGCGGTCAAGACGGGTGATCTGGCTGTCATGGTGGGTGCCGAACGCCAGGTCTACGAGAGCGTCAAGCCGGCGTTCAAGCAGTGGGCGTCTATGGTGGTTCACGCCGGAGAACCCGGCGCGGGGACCCGGATGAAGCTGGCGCGCAACATGTTGACTTTCACGTCCTTTGCGGCCGCCTGTGAAGCAATGAAGCTCGCCGAGCGGGCGGGTCTCGATGTGCAAGCCTTCAGCCGGGTCGTGCGCCACACCGATGCGCACAGCGGCGGCACCGGAGCGATGATGTTCCGCGACGACATGAGCAAGCCGCTCGCCCCGGACCACTTCCTCTACCAACCCTTCCTGCACACCAGGGAACTGGGAGAAAAGGATCTCGGCCTGGCGCTGGGCCTTGGCGGGGAAGTGGGAGTGGACCTGCCGCTGGCGCAGATCGCTCTGCAGAATCTTGCCGAGGGGCTGGGCGTTCCCCACGCCGCGACCGAATCTGGTTGATCGGGAAGCATCGCGGACATCCGCGTGCCCGACCGATGTGCCAACTGAAATAGGCTCTGAGCTGCGACAACTCTGGTGCCCCCGGCAGGATTCGAACCTGCGACACCGGCTTTAGGAGAGCCGTGCTCTATCCCCTGAGCTACGAGGGCGGACCGCCTGAGCTTACCGGGAGACCGTTGGTGCGACGGGTCAGCGCAGTTCCGCGATGACCTTCGCGAAGTTCTTGATGTGGTTGTCCTGCACGGTGACGGACGTGACCCCGTACTTCTCGCGGTAGAAGTTCAACCTGTCGGCCATCTCACGCGGCGTCCCGCTGAGCACCGAGGTCTGCTCGAGCAACTCCTCGTCGGACAGTCCCGGGGCGTATTGCCGGGTCATCCTCAGGTCGGGCATGGTCTCACCCTCGGCCGGCAGAGCGGTGATCGCGAGGTTCAACTCCAGCGAGTCGAACCGGTCGCCCGCGGCGTTGCGGACGAACTCGACGCGCTCGGTCAGCGGGTCGTCGGCCTCCTTCACCCGTGAACCGGTCAGCCCGATGATGTCGGCGTGACGGGCGGCGATGGTCAGCACCCGGTCGCCGTTGCCGGCGATGAGGATCGGCGTCTTCGGGTGATGTTCCTTCAGGTATTTCGTCATGTGCTTGAGGTAGTCGACCCGGGCGCCGGCGCTGGGGTAGGGGAGCTCGGCGGCATCGAACTCTTCCTTCACGTATCCGGTGCCGAGCCCGATCTCGAGGCGGCCGTCACTGAGCTTGTCCAGGTCGCCGAGGTCGCGGCTGAGCAGGGCCGGCTTGTAGAAGGCGGCGTTGAGGACATACATGCTCAGCTTGAGCTTGTCGGTGACCATGGCGGCCGCGGTCAGCGCGGCGATCGGGGAGGCCGCGCCCAAATGGTCCGGCACACAGAGAATGTCGAATCCGACGTCTTCGGCACGCTTCACCTTCTCGACGAATGCCTCGCGCGACTTGATGAAGCGCATGCTCATTCCGAAGCGAATATCCTTGGCCACCAACAACTCCGTTCAACCAATGGGGACAATTACCAACTACGCGCCGCTTCGGCCAATCCGTGCACCAGGGCACTGGTGACCGGCGACAGGCCGTCGGACCCGGGCAGCGGGCTGCGCGGGCTGATCCCGCGCACCCGCGGGGAGAGCTCCAGCTGTGTCCCGCCGCCGCGCACACGGTTCACCGGGTTGCCCGGATGCAGGCCCCGCAACTCCGGCGGGATGTCTTCGAGATCGGTGACCACCTGATAGCCGGTCAACTGGATGTGGCGGGCCAGGTGCGCGGCCAGTGCGCGGTTGCGGCCACCGGCCAGCAGTTGCGTGCTGCGGCCGATGCGGCCGTAGCCGTGCAGCGACACCGCGACGTCGACATGGTCGAGGAATTCGGCGAGCCGGGGCGACTCGGCCGGGTCGAACAACGCCGACGCCAGGTGGTGCGGGTAACGATCGGGGTGGCGCAGTACGTACACCGACGCGCCGGCGGCGTCGGCGGCGCGCTCGGCGATCACGTCGGTCATCTCTTCCAGCCCGCCGCCGTGAATGGCGAGAAAGCCGAACCGCGACCGCAATTGGCTGGACTCGGTCACTCCGGGTTCGGCCAGCAACGCCGAAAGCGATTGCGGCGCAGGCCCGGACGACGACACCCGGCGCGGCCAGCGGGAGGGATCCCAGCGCCGCAGGAAGTCGATCCAGCGTTGCGGCAACCCGTGCTGAACCGCGCCGTCGATGATCTTCGGCAGGTAACCCGGCCGCGGCGGACCCGGCGTCACCCGGTGGTCGATGTAGACCCAGGCCGGGGCTGGCCCGTCGTCGGTGTGCACGGTCAGCCGGTCGCGGCGGTAGCGCACCGGCACGCCCTCGGCGCTGTCCAGCGTCGCCAGGTCGCCGTCGGAGATCTGCCAGACCACGCCGTGCACCTGGTTGCCGGCGCACGGCTCGACCGTGGCCACACCCCGCTGGTTGATCAGCCAATCGTGATCGGACAGCACCGCCGGTCGCGGATCGGCGGCGTCGGGACACCGCAGCGCCATCTGCCTGACGCACAGGTTCGACCCGTATGCGAAGTAGGCGTGCCGGCGGGCCGGCATTCAGCCGGTCACCGTCAGCCAGATGAGCACCATGTTAAGCAGACTAATCATTACGCCGACGCCCCAACCGATAACCGTCGTGACGGGGTGATTCGTGTCCTCACCCATCAGCTCGCGGTCGCTGGTCAGCTTCACCAAGGGCAGCACCGCGAACGGTATGCCGAACGACAGCACGACCTGGGACAGCACCAGCGCGCGGGTGGGGTCGAACCCGAACGCCAAGATCACCAGGGCGGGGCACACCGTGACCAAGCGGCGGACGAGCATCGGAATCTTGCGGTGCAGCAACCCCTGCATGATCATGGCGCCGGCGTAGGCGCCCACCGAGGACGATGCCAGCCCCGACGCCAGCAGTCCGACCGCGAACAGCACCGCGATCGTCGCGCCCAGCGTGTTGTGGATCGCCGAGTAGGCGCCCTCGATGGAGGCGCTGACGTCGCGGTGCTGCAGGTTGATCGCGGCGACCAGCAGCATCGCGGCGTTCACCGTTCCCGCGACGGCCATGGCGAGCACCACGTCCAGTCGGGTGACCCGCAGCAGCAGGCGTCGATGCGAGCCCTCGGCGGGATGCCCGTGCCGGTCCAGGACCAGCCCGGAATGCATGTACACCGCGTGCGGCATGACGGTGGCGCCCAGGATGGCGGCGGCGAGCAGCACGCTTTCGGTGCCCTGGAATCGCGGCACCAGCCCGCCGAGCACGGCGTCGGGCGGCGGCGTCTTCACGAAGAAGCTGGCCGCGAACCCGACGGCGATGACGAGCAGCAGCCCGGTGATGACGCGCTCGAAGATGATTTGCCCGCGCCGGTCCTGGATGGCCAGCAGCAGCAGGGATACCAGCCCGGTGATGATCCCGCCGAGCAGCAGCGGCAAATCGAACAGGATGCGCAAAGCGATTGCGCCGCCGACGATTTCGGCCATATCGGTGGCGATCGCCACGAGTTCGGCCTGAACCCAGTACACCAGCCGCACCGGACGCCCCATCCGCTTGCCGATGGCCGCGGGCAGCGAGCGCCCGGTCACCAGACCGAGTTTGGCGGACAGGTACTGCACCAGCCCGGCCAGCGCGTTGGCCACCACGATGACCCACAGCAGCAGGTACCCGAACTGCGCGCCCGAACTGACGTTGGCCGCGACGTTGCCCGGGTCGACGTAGGCGATCGCGGCGACGAAGGCGGGCCCGAGCAGATACCAACTGCTTTTGAGCGAGTCCTGGCTGCTCCGCGTCAACGTGTCGCCCCTCGATTCCTTCGGCCGAATAGAAAAGTGAGGTTAGCCGAACACTACGGGTTCACCGGAGGGCTACCCGTCATTCGGCCGAATAAGCCTCGGCCGTGGGTGCGCCAGTCAACCGGGCAGGTAGAGCCCCTTGCCGGTGATCAGGGGGAGGTCCAGCGTGGTCACGATTCCCGGCGGGGCGGCCACCACGGCGGGGATCGCGTTGACTACCCGCATCGCGGTAGCGACCAGCCCGGCGTGGTTGTGGTCGCCCTTGCGGCTGCTCAGGCAGACGTCCATGGCGTACGACGGTTCGCCGGTGATCTCGATCCGGTAGGAGCCGCCGTGCTGGGCGGGCTGCGGCCAATCCGGGCACAGGTCCTCGCGCAGCCGGGTGACGTGCTCGAGAACCACGACGGGGTCGCCGTCGACCATGCCGAACACCTCGAACCGCAGCGCGGCGGCGCTGCCCTTGGGGATGTGCCCCGACGCGATGTCGAAGTCCTCGGGCGCCGGCACGCGCACGTACTCCTGCGCGACCGAGTCGAGGGATAGACCCAGGCCCGCCGCCAGTTGCCGCACCACCGATCCCCACGCCAGGCTGAGCACGCCGGGCTGCAGCAGCATGGGTATCTCGTCGAGCGGCTTCCCGAAGCCCATCACGTCGAACATGACGGCCGCGCTGTCGTAGGTGGCGTAGTCGACGATCTCCATGCAGCGGATCTGCTGGATGTTCTGACAGGTGCCGGCGAGAGCCATCGGCAGCAGGTCGTTGGCGAAGCCGGGATCGATCCCGTTGACGTATACGCTCGAATTCCCTTCGCGCGCGGCGTCTTCGATGGGCTTGATGAGCTCCTCGGGGATCACCTCCCACGGGTACTGCAGAAAGACCGGACCGCTGCCGACGATGTTGATCCCGGCGGCCAGGACGCGCCGGTAATCCTCCAGCGCCTCGGGCAACCGGTTGTCGGCCAGCGCGTTGTAGACGGCGCACTGCGGGCCGGTGGCCAGCACGGCGTCCAGGTCGGCGCTGGCCAGCACGCCGGTCGAATCGTCAAGTCCGGCAAGCTCAGCCGCGTCCTTGCCGGCCTTGGCCTCCGATGACACCCAGACGCCTCTGAGCTCGAACTCGGGGTTGGTGATGAGCGCCCGCAGCGCGTGGACGCCGACATTGCCGGTGCCCAACTGGACGACGGGGATGGGCATGACGGGCTCCTTCGGGGTGGTTGGTTCACGACCGCGAGCAGACGCAAAATCGCATGAACTGGGGGGCGCGCAGGCGAGTTTGCGTCTGCTCGCGCGTCAAGGGGTCACAGGTCCGGGACGGGGATGTCGAGGTTGGGGTAGGTGAGGCCGCCGTCGACCTCGAGCGTCTTGCCGGTCAGGAAGCTGCCCGCCGGTGACGCCAAATAGACTGCGGCGGCGGCGATGTCGACGGGATCGCCGAGGCGGCGCAGCGGGGTCGCCTTTTCCATCGGTGCGCGCAGTTCGTCGTTGGACGCGACCACATCCAGCGCGGAGGTCAGGATCGACCCTGGCGCGATCGCGTTGACGCGGATGCGCGGGCACAGGTCCAGCGCGGCCGACCGGGTGTAGTGCGCCAGCGCTGCCTTGGCGGTGGCGTAGGCGGCGAAACCCCGTCCGGCCAGCCGGCCCATGGTCGAGGTGATGTTGATGATGCTGCCGCCGCCGGAGTGCTCCAGCATCAGGGGCACCGCCGCGATGGTGAGCGCGTGGGCGGTGGCGACGTTGAAGGTGAACGCGTCCTTGAGGTCTTTGGTCGAGGTGGTCAGCAGCGTGTTGGGCATGGTGCCGCCGACGTTGTTGACGACGATGTCTAGTTTTCCGAAGGCCTCGACGGCCTGGCCGGCCAGCTCGGCGGTCGCCTCCGGGTGGGCCAGGTCGGCGGCGACGATGTGCGCTCGGCGGCCGGCGGCGCGGACCTCATCGGCGACGGCTTCTAGTTGCGATTCCGTGCGCGAGGCGATCAGCACATCGGCGCCCGCCTCGGCGAAAGCCACCGCCATGGCCGCCCCGAGGCCGCGGCCGGCACCGGTGATGACGGCGACTTTGTCGTCGAGACGAAATCTGTCAAGGATCATTGCGGCCTCTCTTCGCCCAAGTTGTCAGCCGACACGGTAGCAAGCCCGGCCGTCTCGGATGCGGCATTTCTGGAACAGGTTCTACTTTTGCACATCGGCGGGGCGATGTAACGCCCCCTGCCCATCGGCCGCCGGACGGTCCGGCCGCCTTTCGCGTCCACTGCGAGATCATTCGCGCGGCGTTAGCCTTAGTGCTGAAAAGTTTGCCGGCGCGCGGCGGCTAGCGAATGGTGGCGATCATGGTTGAATTCTCCCGTCGGGAATCATATTGCGGCTGAAGCGATTTCGAGCGACGCTGGGCGTCGCGACCGTTGTTGCCCTGGCGTTGTCGGGCTGCGGAAGTAACGAGAACGGGGCCGGAGACCGCGGCGGGCCGGGCACGTCGACCAGCAAGGTGAGCTGTGGCGGGGCGAAGTCGCTGAAGGCGAGCGGTTCGACCGCCCAGGCCAACGCGATGACCCGCTTCATCAGGGCCTTCGAGCAGGCCTGCCCCGGCCAGACGCTGAACTACACGCCGAACGGGTCGGGCGCGGGTATCGGCGAATTCACGGGAAATCAAACGGATTTCGCGGGATCCGACTCGCCGCTCGCGTCCATCGAATACTTCGCGGCCCGGCAGCGCTGTGGTTCGCCGGCCTGGAATTTGCCGGTGGTGTTCGGCCCGATCGCGATCGCCTTCCACGTTGCCGGCGTCGCGTCGCTGAACCTGGACGGCCCCACGGCCGCGCGAATGTTCAAAGGCGCGGTCACCGCGTGGAACGATCCGGCCATTGCGGCGTTGAACCCGGGCGTCGCGTTTCCCGCCGAGCCGATCCGGGTGATCTTCCGCAACGACCAGTCCGGCACCACCGACAATTTCCAGAAGTACCTGGACTCGGCCGCCAACGGCGTCTGGGACAAGGGCACCGGAAAGACGTTCAACGGCGGCGTCGGTGAAGGGGTCAGAGGCAACGACGGCGCGTCCGCGGCGGTCAAGGCCACCGAGGGCTCGATCACCTATGTCGAGTGGTCGTTCGCCCAGGCGCAAAAGCTCGACATGGCCAAGGTCGTCACCTCGGCCGGGCCGGACGCCGTGGCCATCAGCGCCGACTCGGTCGGCAAGACGATCGCCGGCGCCGACTTCACCGAGGAGGGAAACGACCTGGTCGTCGACACCTTCTCCTTCTACAAGCCGACCCAGCCCGGCTCCTACCCCATCGTGCTCGCGACGTATGAGATCGTCTGCTCGAAATATCCCGACCCGCAGGTCGCCACGGCCGTAAAGGCGTTCCTGCAGAGCACCGTCGGTGCCGGTCAGGACGGCTTGACGAACAACGGTTACGTTCCCGTCCCGCAGTCGTTCAAGTCCCGGCTGTCGGTGGCGATCGACGCCATTTCGTGAGCACCCTCGCGCGGGCGTGCGGGGCTCCCTCAAGCCGCCTTGGCCAGCGACAATCAGCCGACAGCAATTTGCCCAACGTTAACCTTCTTGCTGTTAGCTTCCTTGCTGCGAGAGACGCCGGTCGACGCTCGATTGCCATCAGGACGTCGGCACACCTGTTTCCTCCCTACCGTTAGGAAGTGACTTGATACTCAACCGATTCGGTGCCGCGCTGAGCGTCGTGACCGCCGGCGCGCTGGTGTTGTCGGGGTGCGGAAGTGACAAGAACGCCACGGGCGAGAGCGGTGCGACGAGTGGCTCGTCTGGCAAGGTCAGCTGCGGCGGGAAGAAGACGCTGAAGGCCAGCGGGTCGACCGCGCAGGCCAACGCCATGACGCGGTTCGTCAACGCCTTCGAACAGGCCTGCTCCGGCCAGACGCTGAACTACACGGCCAACGGCTCGGGTGCCGGAATCAGCGAATTCAACGGCAACCAAACCGATTTCGGTGGTTCCGATTCGCCGCTCGCCGCGAAGGAATACGCCGCGGCGCAGCAGCGCTGCGGCTCGCCGGCGTGGAACCTGCCGGTGGTGTTCGGCCCGATCGCCATCACCTACAACGTCAAGGGGCTGAGCTCGCTGAGTCTCGACGGTCCCACGGCGGCGAAGATCTTCAACGGCGCGATCACGACCTGGAACGATCCGGCCATCGCGGCGCTGAACCCCGGCGTCACGCTGCCCGCCGAACCGATTCACGTGGTGTTCCGCAACGACGAGTCCGGCACCACGGACAACTTCCAGAAGTACCTGGACGCGGCCTCCGACGGCGCGTGGGGTAAGGGCGCCGGCAAGACGTTCAAGGGCGGCGTCGGCGAGGGCGCCAAGGGCAACGACGGCACGTCGGCGGCGATCAAGGCCACCGAGGGGTCGATCACCTACAACGAGTGGTCGTTCGCCCAGGCGCAGAAATTGAGCATGGCCAAGGTCGTCACGTCGGCCGGCCCGGACGCCGTCGCGATCAGCTCCGACTCGGTCGGCAAGACCATCTCCGGGGCCAAGATCAGCGGCCAGGGCAACGACCTGGTGCTCGACACGCTGTCCTTCTACAAGCCGACCCAAGCCGGGTCCTACCCGATCGTGCTGGCGACGTACGAGATCGTCTGCTCGAAGTATCCCGATTCACAGGTCGGCACCGCCGTGAAGGCGTTCCTGCAAAGTACGATCGGTGCGGGGCAGAGTGGCCTGGCCGACAACGGGTACATTCCCATTCCCGACTCGTTCAAGTCGAGACTGTCGGCCGCTATTAACGCCATCACGTGATTTGAGGTGGTAGTGACCCGAGGAGCGGTAGCCAGCCCGTCGACCCCGAAAAAACCCGGGCTCAAGGCGCTGGGCGCGCCCTCCGCTCGGCGGGGGGACCGGCTCTTCAAGCTGACGGCCGCCGCCGCCGGGTCGACGATCGTGGTCGCGATCCTGCTGATCGCGGTGTTTCTGCTGATTCGTGCCGTTCCGTCGTTGCGGGTCAACCACGCGAACTTCTTCACCAGCGCACAGTTCAGCACCTCCGACGCGGCGAAGCTCGCCTTCGGCATCCGCGATCTGTTGATGGTCACGGTGCTGAGCTCGCTGACCGCCCTGGTGCTCGCGGTGCCGGTGGCGGTCGGGATCGCGGTGTTCCTCACCCAGTACGCGCCCAAGCGGCTGGCCCGCCCGTTCGGCGCCGTCGTCGACCTGCTGGCCGCGGTGCCCTCGATCATCTTCGGGTTGTGGGGCATCTTCGTGCTGGCGCCCAAGATCGAGCCCGTCGCGGCGTTCCTCAACCGCAACCTGGGCTGGTTGTTCCTGTTCAGGCAGGGCAACGTGTCGCTGGCCGGCGGCGGAACCATCTTCACCGCGGGCATCGTCCTTTCGGCGATGATCCTGCCGATCATCACCTCGGTGTCCCGCGAGGTGTTCCGTCAGACCCCGCACATCCAGATGGAAGCGGCGCAGGCGCTGGGCGCCACCAAGTGGGAGGTGGTGCGGATGACCGTGCTGCCGTTCGGCCGCAGCGGTGTCATCGCCGCGTCGATGTTGGGGCTGGGCCGCGCGCTCGGCGAGACGGTGGCGGTGCTGATCATCTTGCGCTCGGCCGCGCGCCCGGGAAACTGGTCGCTGTTCGACGGCGGCTACACCTTCGCCTCCAAGATCGCCTCCGCCGCAGCCGAATTCAGCGAACCGCTGCCCACCGGCGCCTACATCGCCGCGGGATTCGCGCTGTTCGTCTTGACCTTCGTCGTCAACGCGCTGGCGCGGGCCATCGCCGGCGGGAAGGTCAACGGATGACGGCCAGCGTGTTCGACCGGCCGGTCAAGACCCAGGCGTTCCGGCCGGTGAGCTTCCGGCGCCGGATCACCAACAGCGCGGCCACCGTCTTCTTCGTCGCCTCCTTCCTCATCGCGCTGGTCCCGCTGGTCTGGGTGCTGTCGGTCGTGGTGGCCCGCGGCTGGTATGCGGTCACCCGGACCGGCTGGTGGACGCATTCGCTGCACGGCGTGCTACCGGAGCAGTTCGCCGGCGGCATCTATCACGCGCTGTACGGAACCGTGGTGCAGGCCGGGGTGGCCGCCCTGCTGTCCGTGCCGCTCGGGCTGATGACGGCCGTCTTCCTGGTGGAATACGGTTCCGGGCGGCTGGTGCGGCTGACGACCTTCATGGTCGACGTGCTCGCCGGGGTGCCCTCCATCGTGGCGGCGCTGTTCATCTTCAGCCTCTGGATCGCCACCCTGGGATTCCAGCAGAGCTCGTTCGCGGTGTCGCTGGCGCTGGTGCTGCTGATGCTGCCCGTGGTGGTGCGGTCCGCCGAGGAGATGCTGCGGCTGGTGCCCGACGATCTGCGGGAAGCCAGCTACGCGCTGGGCGTGCCCAAATGGAAGACCATCATGCGGATCGTGTTCCCGATCGCCATGCCCGGCATCGTCTCCGGGGTCTTGTTGTCGGTCGCCCGGGTCGTCGGCGAGACCGCCCCGGTGCTGGTGCTGGTCGGATACAGCCGGTCGATCAACGTCGACATCTTCCACGGCAACATGGCCTCCCTGCCGCTGCTGATCTACACCGAGCTCACCAACCCCGAACACGCCGGTTTCCTGCGCATCTGGGGTGCGGCGCTGAGCCTGATCATCATCGTCGCGGTGATCAACCTGATCGCTGCGGCGACCCGGTTCCTGGCGACCCGACGCCGCTGAGCGCGCGGGGTCAGGACTTCGAAGCGGCCTTTTTGGCCGGTGCCTTCTTCGCCGCGGTCTTCTTGGCGGCGGTCTTCTTCGCGGCCGTTTTCTTGGCCGGCGCCTTCTTGGCCGGAGCTTTTGCGCCACCGGAGCGCGCCTTGACGCTGGCCTCCAGCTTGGCCAGCAGGTCCGAGACGTCCTCGGTCTCGTCCAGCTCCTTGGGTTGCTCCTCGGTGGTAAACGCCTCTCCGCCTTCGAGTTTGGCGTCGACCAGCTCCTGCAGCTGCTCCTGGTAGGTGTCGTGGTAGCGGTCGGGGTTGAAGTCTTCGGCCATCGACTCCACGACCTGACCGGCCATCTTGAGTTCGGCCGGCTTGATCTCGACCTTCTTGTCCAGCACCGGGAAATCCGGGTCGCGGATCTCGTCGGGCCACAGCAAGGTGTGCACCACCATCACGTCGCGCTTCCCGAAGTCCTTGACGCGCAACGCCGCCAGCCGCGTCTTGTTGCGCAGCGTGAAGTGGACGATCGCCATCCGATCCGTCTCGGCGAGCGTCTTGGCCAGCAGCACATAGGATTTCGATGACTTGGAATCGGGCTCCAGGAAGTAGCTGCGGTCGAACAGCATCGGATCGACTTCGCTGGCCGGCACGAACTCCAGCACCTCGATCTCGCGGCTGCGCTCCTCGGGCAGGGTGGCGATGTCGTCGTCGGTGATGATGACCATCTGGCCGTCGTCGGATTCGTAGGCGCGGGCGATGTCGCGGTATTCGACGACCTCGCCGTCCAACTCGCACACGCGCTGATACCGGATGCGGCCGTTGTCCTTGGCGTGCACCTGATGGAACTTGATGTCGTGGTCCTGGGTGGCGCTGTACACCTTCACCGGGACGTTGACCAGTCCGAACGCGATCGAGCCCTTCCAGATGGAGCGCATGTAAGTCAGTATGCCCATACAGTTCGCCGGCTAACAGGACGCGGGGCCGTTGCGCCGCAGCTCGTGACCGCATCGAAGCCTGCCGGCGGGCTAGGGCCCGTTTGCCTGGGCGCGCAGCGCGGCGCTATCGGGGAGGTCCGCCCCGGCGCGGCCGACGGTCAGCGCCGACGACAGGCCGGCCGCCTCGAGCGCGGCCGTCAGGGCGTCGACGGGAATGTTGCGCAGGGCGGCTCGCCGGTCGGCGCCCAACACTCCCATTCCCCACAGCGCGTCGATCAGGCCGACCGTGAAGGCGTCGCCGGCGCCGACGGTGTCAACCACCCGCACCGGCCGGGCCGCCGCCCGCGCCTCGCCGGCCGCGCAGAACGCCAACGACCCGCGGGCGCCCATCGTCACGACGACGATCGCCGGCCCCGAGGCCAGCCAGCTTCTCGCGGTGCGTTCCGGTTGGTGATCGGGGTCGACCCACCTCAGGTCCTCGTCGCTGGCCTTGACGATGTCGCTGCGCTCCACCAGGTGCGCGATGCGCGCGCGGGCGAGCGTCGGGTCGGCGATCAGCGACGGGCGCACGTTGGGATCGAAGCTCACGGTGGCCGACACGTGGTAGGCGTCGAGCAGCGCCGCGACGGCGAGGCAGCCGGGCTCGCGCACGGCGGCGATGGACCCGGTGTGCACCAACAGCGGCGGCGCGGCCTCGGGCGTACCGGCGAGCCGCCAATCCAGGTCGAATGTGTAGGTAGCCGTGCCATCCTCACCGATCGTCGCGCGCGCGGTCGGCGTCCGGCGCGCCGACGTGCTTCCCGGAACCAGCTGGACGCCAGCGGATGTGAGGTGTTCGGCGATGCGCCGCCCGGCTTCGTCGTCGGCGATGTGGGTCAAGAAGTCGATTTCGTGGCCGAGGCGGGCGAGCCCGACCGCGACGTTGAGCGGGCTGCCGCCGACATGCTCGGCGATTCCACGCTCGGCGTCACCGAGGTTTTCGACCCTGTCGATCAGCGCCTCGCCGATCACCAGCCCGCGGGCCATAACCTCACCCCTCGCCAGACGACGTACGTTGACACTATGAGTGCGACGGCGGCGCCCCTGGTGCGGCTGACCAACGCCGAGAAGGTGCTGTACCCCGCCACCGGTACCACGAAGCGCGACGTCTTCGACTATTACACCCGGATCGCCGAGGTGATGATCCCGCACGTCGCGGGGCGCCCGGCCACCCGCAAGCGCTGGCCCAACGGCGTCGAGCAGGATTCGTTTTTCGAAAAACAACTGGCCTCGTCGGCGCCGGACTGGCTGCCGCGCGCCAGCGTGACGCACCGGTCCGGCACCACGACGTATCCGATCATCGACACCCCGGAGGGGTTGGCCTGGATCGCGCAACAGGCCGCCCTGGAAGTGCACGTGCCCCAGTGGCGATTCGTCGCCGAGTGGACGCGGAGCAAGGCCGAGGAGCTCAAGCCCGGCCCGGCCACCCGCCTGGTGTTCGACCTGGACCCCGGCGAAGGCGTGACCATGGCGCAGCTTTGCGAGGTGGCCCACGCCGTCCGCGATCTGATGGACGGGATCGGGTTGACGCTGTTCCCGCTCACCAGCGGCAGCAAGGGCCTGCACCTGTACGCGCCGCTGGCGGAGCCGGTGAGCAGCAAGGGCGCCACGGTGTTGGCGAAACGGGTTGCCCAGCAACTGGAGCAGTCGATGCCCAAGCTGGTCACGTCGACCATGACCCGCAGCCTGCGGGCGGGAAAGGTGTTCCTCGACTGGAGCCAGAACAACGGATCCAAGACGACCATCGCACCGTATTCGTTGCGCGGACGCGAACATCCGACGGTCGCGGCGCCCCGCACGTGGGCGGAGATCGGCGATCCGGAGCTGCGCCAGCTGCGCTACGACGAGGTGCTGGAGCGGGTGGCGCGCGACGGCGATCTGCTGGCGGCCCTCGACCAGGACGTCGCCGTCCCGGACCGGCTGAGCAAGTACCGCAGCATGCGGGACGCGTCGAAAACTCCGGAGCCGGTTCCGCGGGCCAAACCCACTACCGGACAAGGCAATTCGTTCGTCATCCAGGAGCACCACGCCCGCCGGCTGCATTATGACTTTCGGCTGGAACGTGACGGCGTGCTGGTGTCGTGGGCGGTGCCGAAGAACCTGCCCGAAACCACCTCGGTGAACCACCTGGCGGTGCACACCGAGGATCATCCGCTGGAATACGCCACCTTCGAGGGCAACATCCCCAAAGGGGAGTACGGCGCCGGGAAGGTGATCATTTGGGACGCCGGCACCTACGAGGCGGAGAAGTTCCTGGAGGACGAGGTCATCGTCAACCTGCACGGCAGCAAGGTCTCCGGCCGCTACGCGCTGATTCAAACGAACGGCAACCAGTGGCTGGCGCACCGGATGAAGGAGCAGAAGGCCTTCGACTTCGACGGGATCGCGCCCATGCTCGCCACCCACGGCTCGATCGCGGCGCGCAAGGCGGGCCAATGGGCCTTCGAAGGCAAATGGGACGGTTACCGGCTGTTGGTCGAGATCGACCACGGCGACCTGCGGGTACGGTCCCGGCGGGGCCGCGAGGTGACCAACGAGTATCCCCAATTGCGGTCGCTGGCAGCCGATCTCGCCGACCACCACGTGGTCCTCGACGGCGAGGCCGTCGTCTTGGACGCGCACGGGGTGCCGAGCTTTCACGCGATGCAGAACCGGGGGCGGGGGAGCCGGGTGGAATTCTGGGCGTTCGACCTGCTTTACCTGGACGGCCGGTCGTTGCTGCGGGCGCGCTACCAGGACCGCCGAAAGCTGTTGGAAACGCTGGCCAGTGGCGGGGGCCTCATCGTCCCCGAGTTGTTGCCGGGCGACGGCAAGCAGGCCCTGGAGCATTCCCGCCAGCACGGTTGGGAGGGCGTGGTCGCCAAGAAGCGCGACTCCACCTATCAGCCCGGCCGCCGCTCGGCGTCGTGGATCAAGGACAAGCATTGGAACACCCAGGAAGTCGTGATCGGCGGGTGGAAGGCCGGGGAGGGCGGGCGCAGCAGTGGCATCGGCTCACTGCTGATGGGCATCCCGACCGACGGGGGCCTGCACTTCGCCGGGCGGGTTGGGACCGGCTTCACCGAACGCGACCTGGCCAACCTGAAGAAGACCCTCGCGCCGCTGCACACCGACCGATCCCCGTTCGACCCGCCCCTTCCCCGCAGCGAGGCCCGCGGCGTGACGTACGTCGAGCCCGTGCTGGTGGGCGAGGTGCGCTATAGCGAGTGGACCCCGGATGACCGGTTGCGCCAATCGAGTTGGCGCGGGCTGCGGCCGGACAAGGATCCGAGTGAGGTGGTGCGCGAATGAAATGGGTGACCTACGCCGACGCCGGCGTTGAACGCACCGGTGTGCTCTCCGGTGACGCCATCCACGCCATGCCCGCGGGCGTGACGCTGCTCGAGCTGATCGGGCGCGGCGACGACGGCCTGCGCGCGGCGGGCGAGGAGGCGCTGCGCGTCGCGGCGCCGGTGCCCGTGAATGAGGTGCGGCTGCTGGCGCCGATCCCGCGCCCGCCGTCCATCCGCGACTCGTTGTGCTTTCTGGATCACATGCGCAACTGCCAGGCGGCGCTGGGCGCCGGGCGGACGCTCGCCGACACCTGGTATCGCATTCCGGCGTTCTACTTCGCTTGCCCCGCAACCGTTTTGGGCCCCTACGACGACGCGCCGACCGCGCCCGGAAGCGCGTGGCAGGACTTCGAATTGGAGATCGCCGCGGTCATCGGCACCGGCGGGCGGGACCTTTCGGTCGACGAGGCCGAACGGGCCATCATCGGCTACACCATCTTCAACGACTGGTCGGCGCGGGACCTGCAGCAAATGGAGAGCCAACTGGGGATCGGCCAGGGCAAGGGCAAGGACAGCGGCGTCACGCTGGGCCCGTACCTGGTGACGCCGGACGAGCTCGAGCCGTATCGACGAAACGGCAAGTTGGATCTGCAGGTCACCGCCCTGGTCAACGGCGCCGTGATCGGATCGGGTTCGACCGCCCAAATGGATTGGAGCTTCGGCGAAGTCATCTCCTACGCCTCGCGCGGCGTGACGCTCGCCCCCGGTGACGTCATCGGGTCGGGCACCGTGCCGACTTGCACGCTGGTCGAGCACCTGAACCCGTCGGCGCTGGACGCGTTCCCCGGCTGGCTGCACGACGGTGACGTCGTCACCCTGCAAGTCCAGGGACTCGGCGAGACCCGGCAGACCGTGCGCGCCAGCGGCGCGCCGCACCCGTTGGCGGCCCGGCCCAACCCGGACGCCGCGCCCGCCGCGCCCCGGGTGAACCGCGCGCCGGCGAAGGTGCCCTACACCCGCGGCCTGCACCTGGTCGCCGACCGGGTGTGGGCCTGGACGCTGCCGGACGGCGGCTACGGCTGGAGCAACGCCGGGCTGGTCGCCGGCGATGGGGCGTCGCTGCTCGTCGACACCCTGTTCGACCTGGCGCTGACCCGCGAAATGCTCACCGCCATGCGAGATCTCACCTCGACGGCACCCATCACCGACGCGCTGATCACGCACTCCAACGGGGACCACACCCATGGCAATCAACTGCTCGACGCGTCGGTGCGGATCATCGCTGCGCGGGGCACGGCCGAGGAGATCGCGCACGGCATGGCGCCCGAGATGCTGGCGATGGCCTGTCTCTTATACACAT
>NZ_LATC01000090.1:0-19320 GCF_001414075.1 Mycobacterium sp. UM_11
TGTGTATAAGAGACAGGCGCGCACCCGCTCGGGTGGGTAATCCACCGGGGCAGCGGTGCTTTCGTGCAGGCCGGCCACCGCGACGTTGCCATCGTCGTCGTGCAGGCTGGCCAGCAGCCGCACCAGGACGCTCAAGGCGTCGGGCACCACGCCGCCCCAGATCCCCGAGTGCAGCCCGTGGTCGAGCGTGGCCACCTCGACCACGCAGTCGACCAGGCCGCGCAGCGAAACCGTCAGCGCCGGAACGTCGGAGCTCCAGTTGTCGGAGTCGGCGATGACGATCACGTCGGCGGCCAGCGCCTCGCGGTGGGCGGCCAGCAGCCGGCCCAACGACGGCGAGCCGGATTCCTCCTCGCCCTCGACGAAGACGGTCACGCCGACCGGGGGCTGGCCGCCGTGCGCCCGGAATGCGGCCAAATGCGTTGCGATGCCGGCCTTGTCGTCGGCGCTGCCGCGGCCGTAGAGCCGGCCGTCGCGTTCGGTGGGCTCGAACGGCGGCGACGCCCACTGGCCCGCGTCACCCTCGGGCTGGACGTCGTGATGAGCGTAGAGCAGCACGGTCGGCGCGCCCGGGGGTGCGGGATGGCGCGCGATGACCGCGGGCGCACCGCCCTCGCTGACGATCCGCACGTCACCAAAACCGGCCTGTGACAACAGCTCCGACACCGCCCGCGCGCTGCGGTGCACTTCGTCGCGGCGGGACGGGTCGGCCCACACGGATTCGATGCGCACCAGGTCTTCGAGGTCGCGGCGCACCGCCGGCAACACCTCGCGGACGCGCTCGACAAGATCGCTCATGCCCTCGAGGCTATCGTCCCGTAGACCGTCGAGCGTCACGCCAGCGTGACGCTGGACATCGAGCGTTACGCCAGCGTGACGTTCAGGGCGTCTCCAGGATCGCCACCGCGGCGGCGGTGTCCCCCTCGTGGGTCAGCGACACATGGATCGTCACGTCGGCCAGATGCTTGGCGATGTCGCCGCTCAGCCGCACCCGCGGCCGCCCCCACATGTCGGTGACCACCTCGATGTCGCGGTGGATGTCCTCGGGCAGCACGGGTCGCTGCGCGAACCGGGATCCCGACCAGGCCTTGATCACCGCCTCCTTCGCGGCCCAGCGGGCCGCCAGGTGACGCGCCGCGAACGAACTCTTGTCCGAGGCGTCGCGGCGCTCACCCGGCGTGAACGTCTCGGAGAAGACGGTTCCGGGCTGGTCGACCTGCTCGGCGAAATCAGGGATGGAGACGACATCGATCCCCACACCGACAATTCCCATGGCAGGCCAGGCTAACGGACGACCTCGTAGGCGTCGTCGTCGCCCAACCGGGACGCCGGGTTCAGCAGCATCGCCGCCTCCTGGCGCTTCTCCGGCACATCGTGGTTGAAGCGACGGTCCGCCGGCCGCTCGTACATCGGCGCACCGCCGGCGATGGCCGAGGCCAACCGCCGCTGACCGGCCAGCAGCCGCGCCTCGGCGCGCCGCTGGTAGTCCGCGCGCTGCTGCGGGTCCAGGGCGGCGATGAACGCCTGCGGATGCACCAGCGCCACCAGCCCGGACACGTGGCCGAACCCGAGGCTGGTCAGCATCCCGGCCTTGAGCGGGAACTTGTCCCCGAGCCGCAGCGTTTCGCGCACCCAGACGAAGTGCGCCGAGCCGGCCAGTTCGTCGTCGACGCAATCCAGGCTGCGGTTCGGCGGGATGACCCCGTCGCGCAGCATCTGGCACAGCCCCATCATCTGGAACACCGCCGCCCCGCCCTTGGCGTGGCCGGTGAGGCTCTTCTGCGACACCACGAACAGCGGCGCACCCTCGGAGCGGCCCAGCGAGTCGGCCAGCCGCTCGTGCAGCTCGGTCTCGTTGGGATCGTTGGCCAGGGTGGAGGTGTCGTGCTTGGAGATCACCGCGACGTCGTCGGCGCCGACGCCGAGCTTGGCCAGCGAGCGCGCCAACTGCGAGTCCTTGCCGCCGCGGCCGGCGCCCAGCGCGCCGAGCCCGGGGGCCGGGATCGACGTGTGCACCCCGTCGGCGAACGACTGCGCGTAGGCCACCACGGCCAGCACCGGCAGGCCCATCTTCAGCGCCAGGTCGCCGCGCGCCAGCAGGATGGTGCCGCCACCCTGCGCCTCGACGAAGCCGAGCCGGCGCCGGTCGTTGGGCCGGGAGAACTTCGCGTCGTCGATGCCCCGGCCCCGCATCATGGAGGTGTCGGCGGTGGCGGCCATGTCACCGAAGCCGATGATGGCCTCGAGCGTCAGGTCGTCGAACCCGCCGGCGACCACCAGCTCGGCCTTGCCGAGGCGGATCTTGTCGACGCCTTCCTCGACCGACACGGCCGCGGTGGCGCACGCGCCGACCGGGTGGATCATCGCGCCGTAGCTGCCCACGTAGCTCTGAATGACGTGCGCCGCAACGACGTTCGGCAGCACTTCCTGCAGGATGTCGTTCGGCTTGTTCCGGCCGAGCAGGTTGCCGTGATACATGGTCTGCATCGACGTCATGCCGCCCATGCCGGTGCCCTGGGTGCTGGCCACCAGGCCCGGGTGCACCCACCGCATCAGCTCGGCCGGGGTGAATCCCGACGACAGGAACGCGTCGACGGTCGCGACGATGTTCCACAGCGCCACCCGGTCGGTCGAGCTGGCCATGTCCTGGCTGATGCCGAACACCGTCGGGTCGAACCCGGTGGGGATCTGCGCGCCGACGACCCGCGACAGCTTGGTCTTGCGCGGCACCCGGATCTCGGTGCCGGCCTTGCGGATGACCTGCCAGTCACTGGAATCGGGCACCGGCCGGATCACCGTGTGCTCGGGATCGAACTCGACGAAGGCGCGGGCGTCGGCCTCCGAGGACACCACGAAGGCGAAGTCCTTTTCCAGGAACACCGACACCAGCAGTGGCGACGCGTGATCGGGGTCGATCGCGCCGTCGTCGACGAACTCGCGGATGCCCACCCGCTCGACCACGACGTCGTGGTAGCGCTCGACCAGCTCGGTCTCGTCGACCAGCTCACCGGATTCGGTGTCGTACCAACCGGGTTGGGGGTCGTCCTCCCAGCGGACCAGCCCGGTGGTCCAGGCCAGCTCCAGGACGCCGGCCGCCGACAGTTGGTTGTCGACCTCCATCTCGAACCGGGTGCGCGACGATCCGTACGGCCCGATCTCGGCGCCGCCGACGATGACCACCAGGTCGGCCGGGTCAACGTCGAGGTCGGCCCATTGCGGGGGCGGCGCCGGGTTGAAGCCGCGCGGCGGGGACGGCAACGCGGCGATGGTGCCCTCGGCGTCGACGCCGTCGGCGTCGTCATCCGAGGCGGAGCCGGCCCGCTCGCGTGCCTTGGCGGCCAGCTCGGCCATGTCGAGGTTGGCCTCGGCGAGGCCGCCGGTCAGGTCCGCCTTGATCGGCGCGCCCGCCGCCGCGACCTTGGACTCGACGTCGCAGAGGTCCAGCAGCATGGCCGCCATCTGCTCGGTGGAGTACGTGGTGACACCGGCCTCCTCGACCGCGGTGACGATGGCGTCGTTGTGGCCCATCAGCCCGGTGCCGCGGGTCCAGCCGATCAGCGCGTGCGCCAGGCTGACCCTTGCGGCCCAAGAGGATTCGGCGTGCCAACGGCTCACCAACGCGTCCAGCGCCGACTTGGCCTCGCCGTAGGCGCCGTCGCCGCCGAACATTCCGCGGTTGGGCGAGCCGGGCAGCACCACGTGCAGCCGCGACGCGATGTCACGTTCGGCGCCGATCTTGGACAGGCCGCCGATCAACCGCTGCACCGCCCACAGCAGGACCTTCATCTCCATCTCGGAGCGCGAGCCGGCCTCCGAGAGGTCGCCGGCGACGCGGGGCGCCGCGAACGGGAACAGCAGCGTGGGGGTCTGCGCGTCCTTGATGTGAATGGACTGCGGCCCAAGGCTTTCGGTCTGCTCGTTGCCGACCCATTCGACCAGCGCGTCGATGTCGGAGTAGGACGCCATGTTCGCGGCGACCACCCAAAGCGACGCCCCGTACCGGGCGTGGTCGCGGTACAGCCCGCGATAGAACGCCAGCCGCTCGTCGTCGAGCTTGGATGTCGTGGCGATGACGGTGGCTCCGCCGTCGAGCAGTCGCGCCACCACCGAGGCGGCGATCGAACCCTTCGACGCGCCGGTCACCACGGCGACCTCGTTGCTGTAGGGGCCGGGGTCCGGATTCTCGGCGCCGGCGGCGATGCGGCCGTACAGCGACGCGTGAATCTGGCGACCGGCGGCCAGCGCCTTGCCCTGCCACCAGGTGGCCTGGGTGGCGACGACATGGCCCGCGCCCTCGAACCTTTCGGACAGGCTCGTCCACCGGGCGTCGATGTCACCCTCGTCGGCCAGCCAGAGCTTGACCAGGTCCTCGCGGGCGCTGGCCCAGCGGTCGTCGAACACCACCGCCTTCTTGGCGTCGAAGGCGGGCGCCACCAGCCGCGGCCAGTCCGCGCCCAGTTCGGCGGTGACCAGGTCGATGAGCTCGGCGTCGGTGGCCGCCGGCATCGCGCTCACCGGGTCGTCGTGTCCCAGCTGGCCCAGGATGAGCCGGGCCGCCGAGGCGAGCACGCCGTCGCGACCGGTGATCTGGTCGGTGAACTCGCTCAACGCGGCCGCGTCGACGGTCGCACCGCCGCCGCCACCCGACGACGGCAGCGCCACCGCGATGCCGCGGCGCGCGGCGACGGCCGCGACGGCGGCGTCGATGACCTTGTCGACCGAGGCGGCGTCGGCCAGCGCGCCCTCGTGCAGGTGGCCCATGGCCCCGCCGCGGACGCTGGTGCCCTCGCGGGTGCCCAGCGCCACTTCGACCGTGACGTGCTTGGCCCAGCCGTCGCCGAGCTCCCACGTCTTCTTGACCCGTTCGGCGATCGCGGCGGGCCGCTTGCCCGAGGGCCCCAGCACCGTGCGCAGCTGGTCGTTGATCGCGTCGGAAAGCACTGGGCCGAAAGGCTTGTAGGTGCGCGCCAACTTGGTCACCTGCGACCGCAGGCCGGCCAGGTCGGCCTCGGCGGCGCCGTCGATGGCGCCCAGGTTCAGCTCCGAACCGAGGTCCACCAGCAACTGGTTGCGCCGCGACGAGGCGCCGTCGGTGATGGACTCGATGGAGTCCAACTCCTCGATCTGGTCGATGCGCATCTTCGCCGACAGCGCGATCAACGCCAGGGTGGCGTCGGCGGCGTCGAACCCGATGTCGTCGGGTCTCGGAGCACCGGACGGAGCTGCGGCGGGAGCCGCAGCGACGGCTGGGGCGACATTAGAAAGGGGCGCACCGTCCGCGGCGACAGCCGCGGAATCATCCGCAACCTCTTCCGGCTCGGGCTCGGGGTCGGTGTCGGTGGCGAACAGCACCGCGGCGTCACGCTCGGCGTTGAGCACTTCGACCGTGCTGTGGGCATATTCGGGGAGCTTGAGGGTGTTGGTGGCCAGTCCGGCGACGGTCGGCGCCGACTTCACGCCGATCTCGACGAAGCGCTCCACGCCCAGGCCGCCCGCGGCCTCCTCGGTGAACAGCAGGTCCTGGGTCTCGATCCAGCGGACCGGGCTGGCGAATTGCCACGCCAGCAATTCGATCAAGACGATGCGCGCCATCTCGTTTCGGCGCTCGGTGAGCCACGTGTCGTAGTCGGCAAGGATCGCATCGAGCGGCTCGGCGGGCACCAGGTCGCGGATCTCCTGAATGAAGTCGCGGTCCAGGGTGAACGGCCGTGGCACCAGGTTGGGGATGTAGCGGCCGATGATGACGTCGGGATCCTTGTCGCGCGGCATCACGCGCTCGAGCGAGCGGCGGAACTCCGCCACCCCGACGCGCAACACCCGCGAGTGGAACGGCACGTCGATGCCCGGCACCAGGATGAACGAGCGCTTGCCGCCGGTGAGTTCGCGGCGCCGCTCCACCTCGGCTTCCAGCTCCTCCAGGCCGCGGACCGTGCCGGCGATCGCGTACTGCGAACCGCGCAGGTTGAAGTTGACGATCTCCAGGAATTCACCGGTGCGCTCGGCGATTTCGGCGACGAACGCGGGCACCTCGTTGTCCGGCAGGTCGATCTGCGACGGCCGGATCGCGGCCAGCCGGTAGTTGGAGCGGCCCAGCTCGTCGCGCGGCACGATGTCGTGCATCTTCGAGCCGCGGTGAAACACCGTCTCCAGCAACGCTTCCAGCTCGTAGATGCCGGTGACGCAGGCCAAAGCGGTGTACTCGCCGACGGAATGACCGCAGGCGATCGCACCCTCGACGAAGGCGCCCTGCTCACGCATCTCGGCGACCTGCGCCGCCGCCACTGTCGCCATCGCGACCTGGGTGAACTGCGTCAGGTAGAGCACGCCCTCCGGGTGGTTGTAGTGCACGCCGCTGGCGATGATGCTGGTCGGGTTGTCGCGCACCACGTGCAGCACCGAGAAGCCCAGCGTGTCACGGGTGAACTTGTCCGCTTTGTCCCACACCTTGCGGGCCGCCTTGGACCGGGCGCGGACGTCCATGCCCATGCCCTTGTGCTGAATCCCCTGACCGGGGAAGGCGTACACCGTGTGCGGGGCGGCCAGGCGCGCCGTCGCCGACATCACCAGGTCGGACCCGATCCGGGCGGCGACCTCCAAAACCTCGGCGCCCTGGTCGATTCCGACGCGGTCGACGCGGAAGTCGACCTCGTCGCCGGGACGCACCATGCCCAGGAACCGCGCGGTCCAGCCGACCAGCCGGGCCGGGGGCCGGGCCTGCCCGTCGGTGGCGGTCACCGCGTGCTGCGCGGCGGCCGACAACCACATGCCGTGCACGATGGGCGATTCCAGGCCGGCCAGCAGCGCGGCCGCCCGGTCGGTGTGAATCGGGTTGTGGTCACCGGAGACCACCGCGAACGGCCGCATGTCGACCGGCGCGGTCAGCCGGACGTCGCGGCGGCGGCGCCGCGGGGTGTCGGTCGCGTTCTCCGACACCGCGCCACCGGCCCGCACCGGGTCGGTCAACTCGGCGGCGCCGGTGCGCCCCAGGATCGCGAACCGCTCGTCGAGGCTGGCGATGGTCGCGCCGTCGGCGCCGGCGATCGTCACCGCGACCCGCACGACGCGACCCATGTCGGTATCGACAGCCGGGAAAGCCGTTGCCCTGACGGCCAATTCGGCTGGCTCCTTGGGCAACACGCCGACCACATGGGCGGCGTGGTCGAGGTGCACGAGGCTCAGCAGGCCTTCCACGACCGGGACACCGGCGTCGGTGACGGCCGAGCCGATCGCCGAGAAGACCGCGGGCCAGCACAGGCCGACGAGCGCGTCGGGCACGGTGGTGAGGCCGGGCGCCAGCGGCTCGCCGAAGGTGGCCGTGACGCCGGTGTGGTCGGCGACCCGTTCGGGGTCCCAGTCCACCGTGACGGCGGCCGTGCCGTCGACGACCGCGGGCAGGAACTCCGGGCCGTCGACACCGGCGGCGATCGCCAGCACCGCGCGCATGGCGGTGGCTGCGTCTTCGGTGGACACCACCGGGGTGCCGCCATCAATGGTGTTGGCGGGCAAGGTGAATGGGATGTCGATCCAGGTACCCGACAGCGGAACGCTCAGCACCACACGGTCGCCGTCAACCTCAAGGCGGGCCCCGGTGAACGAGTGGGTGGCGCGCCGACTTTCGGGACCGTCGTGCACCAGCCAATCGCCGGGGTCGGCGATGCGGTGGACCGGGTTGGTGGCGGTGCGGCCGGCCCATTGCACGTCGGGGGCGTCGAGCACGACGGCCAGCGGCCCGGTCACGTCGGGACGGCCCCGCCGGCGCGACGCCACGTCCCGCGGTTGCCCGTCGGCCGACAGCACCTCGTCGATGGCGGCCTGCTCGAAACGGTCGAGCAGCTCGCCGACCGGCTCGTCCATCCGGGTGATGCCGGCCACGGCCGCGGTGCCCGGGATGATGCAGACCTGGTCGGCGTCGTAGCGGGCGTCGTGCGCCTGCCACAGCGAGTCGCTGCGCCACCAGCGCCGCACGTCCTTGTCGATGACCGGCACGAAGTTGACCGGTTTGCCCAGCGTCTTGCACAGCGTGACGAAGAACGGGACGTCGGCCGGGTGCAGCTGCACCGACTCGGCGTCCGGGTAGCGGGCCAACAGCGTGGCGATGGCCTGCTGCGGGCTCTCGAGCAGCGCGGGGTCGTCGAAGAGCGTCTCGATCGGGCCGAAATCCTGTGGGTGCAATCGCGCTTCGGCGCGTTGCAGCATCTGCTGGAAGCGGTCGCGCCAGGTGTCGGCCAGCCACGGGCTGCCGGGCGCGGCGGTGTCGGCGGTCGAGTTGCCCTCGCCGATGGCGAGCTCGACGTAGCGCTGCAACCACTGCAGGTAGGTCATGTCGGCGACGTCGCCGAAGTACGGCTTGGCCGTGTTGGCCATCGCCGCGATGATCTCGTCGCGGCGCGCGGCGACGGCCTCCGCGTCACCGGCGACCTCGTCGAGCAGCCGGCCGCACCGCGAGGCGCTGTTGTCGATCTCGTGAATGTCGGCACCCAGCTGGCTGCGGCTGGAAGCCATGCCGTTCACGGCTTTTCCGGCGCCGATCCACTGGTCGGTGCCCTGGGTCTCGACCAGCATGCGCTTGACCGACGGCGACGTGGTGGCCTCCTTCGTCGCCATCGCCGCGGTGCCGACGAGGATGCCGTCGATCGGCATCAGGGGGAAGCCGTACGCCTGCGCCCACCGCCCGGACAGGTACTCGGCGGCCCGCTCGGGCGTGCCGATGCCACCGCCCACGCAGACGGTGATGTTGGGCCGCGACCGCAGCTCGGAATACGTTGCCAGCAGCAGGTCGTCGAGGTCTTCCCAAGAGTGGTGCCCACCGGCGCGCCCACCCTCGATGTGCATGATCACCGGCTTGGTGGGCACCTCGGTCGCGATGCGGATGACCGAGCGGATCTGTTCGACGGTGCCGGGCTTGAACACGACGTGGCTGATGCCGACGTCGTTCAGCTCCTCGATCAGCTCGACGGCGTCCTCGAGGTCGGGGATGCCGGCGCTGATCACCAGGCCGTCGATCGCCGCCCCGGACTGACGGGCCTTCTGCACCAACCGCTTTCCGCCGACCTGCAGCTTCCACAGGTACGGGTCGAGGAACAGAGCGTTGAACTGATAGGTGCGGCCGGGCTCGAGCAGCGTGCCGAGTTCCTCGATGCGCGCGGCGAAGATCTCCTCGGTGACCTGCCCACCGCCGGCCAGCTCGGCCCAGTGCCCGGCGTTGGCCGCGGCGGCCACGATCTTGGCGTCGACGGTGGTCGGGGTCATGCCCGCGAGCAGGATCGGCGAGCGTCCGGTCAACCGGGTGAACTTCGTCGAGAGCTTGACCCTGCCGTCGGGCAGGCGAACGACGGTGGGCGCGTAGGTCGACCACGCGCGCGCCACCTCGGGAACGGCTCCGACGGTGAAGAGGTTGCGCTGGCCGCCACGGGTCGCGGCGGGCACGATGCCGACGCCCAGCCCGCGGATCACCGGCGCGGTCAGCCGGGTCAGGATGTCGCCGGGCCCCAGGTCGAGAATCCAGCGCGCGCCCGCGTCGTGCACGCGGGTGATCTCCTCGACCCAGTCGACGCGGCGGACCAGGATGGACTCGGTCAGCTCGCGGGCCAGCGCGACGTCCAGGCCGACCTTCTCGGCCCAGCCGCCGACGATGTCGATGCCGTCGGCCAACCGGGGCGTGTGGAAGCCGACCTCGACCTGCACCGGATCGAAGACCGGCGAGAAGACGTCGCCGCCGCGCAGCTTGTTCTTGCGGTCGGCCTCTTCCTTCTCCGCGATCTGCTGGCAATAGAGCTCGAACCGGGACAGCTGTTCGGGCGTGCCGGTGATGACGACCGAACGGCGGCCGTTGCGGATGGACAGCACGGGCGGCAGCACAGTCCGGACGTCCTGCGCGAACTCGTCGAGCAGCCGGCGAATGCGCTCCGGGTCGGCGTTGGTCACCGACACCATCGGCGGGCGGTCGCCCAGCACGGAGATCCCACGCCGGCGGGCCACCAGCGTGCCCGCCGCGCCGATCAGCTGCGCCATCGCGAGCAGCTCGGCGTCGCGGGCGCCCGCGGCCTTCAGCGCCTCGACGGCCAGGACGCCCTGCGAGTGCCCGGCGACGGCCACCGGCGGGGTCTCGTTGAGGTCCATGCCCTGGCGCGCCAGCGCGCGCACGGCCGCCATCTGGGTGAGCAGCACGCCGGGGATGGACACCGCGGCCGACGTCAGGTGCTTGGCCGACGGGACGGGGTCCTCGGCCGCCAGCGCGCGCACCCAGGCGAGCGGCTCGAAACCGATCGGGCGCACCACGACGAGCTCCTTGGCCACCGGCTCGAGCAGCAGCTCGACCTCACCGACCAGCGTTGCCAGGTCGGATTCGATGCCCGCCGACGACACCAGTTCTTCGAGGGTTTCCAGCCAGGCGCTGCCCTGGCCACCGAACGCGACGGCGTACGGCTCTCCGGCCGTCAGACGGTCGACCAGAGCATGGGCGGTGTGCGGTCCGTTCGGATCGCGCTCAGCGGACACCCGGCCGTGCTCGTGGATCGTCACGTCTGTATCTCCCTCAATGCCTCATGTACGTCTTACGTATCAGTGCGTTCAGCCGGTCCGAAGGGGACAGGAACTCTGGAGAGTCCGTCGATTCCGCATCGAATCGCGACCAAAAATCCGTCTGGCCGGTGTGTTGTCGGCGGGCCGCCGTATGGCTCGAGCGGCGCGGCGGACTGCATCGGCCCCACTAAGAGTGTCATAAGGATCGACCCTCGTTTCGCGTGCTGATCGGTTACTGGTGAGTTCTACGCGCGGGTAACCGTGTCGTGGGTAACACCGGGTTTAGGCCGCGGCGCGGGCGCGCCGAGCAAACCCGCTGCATGCAGGTGGTTACGGTCGAGTAGCTATAACTGCGCTGATCAAAGCAGTTTTGTTATGTAATCGTTATGTAAAAATTTCGAGCCGTCGAGCCGTGCGGAGGCCGCCTCAGTCGCGTCGTCGCGGCGGCGGCCGCTCCCGCCGTTTCCGGAAATGAGCGAACGAGTGTTTGCTGGGATCTCTAAGAGTTGCGGCCCGCCGGTGCCGGCGGAAGGGCCGGGGAGGCTAGGCCCACTGCCCGAATTGCGGCTGGAGGATCTCGTTGATGTCCACCCCGACCCCGCCGACGCTGCGTTTGTCGATTTCGACCTGATGCAGATGGGCCGCGGGATGGGCGAATCCCTTGGGCGAGCCCCAGTTGTGCTGCCAGAAGTAGGAGCCCAATCCGTCGTGCAGCGCCCAGTCGATCGTCTTGGAATTGGCGTACACACCTGTGCGCTGATGACCGATCACCGACTCCCAGGACCGCAGATACGGCGCGATCTGCTGTTTGTACTGGTCGTAAGAGGGGTCGTCGTCGATGGATGCGTAGATCGGCGCGGTGGCGGGCCCGCCCGCGGCGGCGTGGAGTTGCATTCCACGTTGCGCGTGCTGGATGCCGGCGTTGGCGCCGCCGAGCCAGTCGGCGGTGTTGCCCTTGCCGTACTGATAACAGGAGACGATCTTCAGCCCGCTGCTGTTGAGGTCGCGCGCCTCGTCGACCTGGATGGGCTTGCCCAGCATCCAGTTGCCGCCGGGTCGTCGGTCCGACACGTACCTGATCGCGCCCACGGCGCCGGCGGCGCGGATCTGGCTGGCCGGGATGACGCCGGCCGCGTAGTCGAGCAGGGTGCCGAGCGACGCCGCCGCGGGAGCCGGGCGCAACGAGGCGCCGGCGACGCCCAGGCCGACCAAGGCGGGCGTCGCCGCCGCCAATTTGAGCAGGTCACGCCGCGACACCCAGGACACAAGCGACAGGGTACGACAGAAATACCATCTGACACATTGACCACACAGGTCACATGTGCATCACAGTGCCGCATCGTCGGTTTGGAAACGCGGCGGCGCGGGCAGGACGATGACGCTGACGGCCTCCAGGCCGCGGCGAGACGTCTCGCGCGCGATCTCGTCCAGGAAATGAGCGGCCGCCGGGTTGATGGATCCCGCCCAGGCGCGGAAGCCCTGCACGATCACGGGGTCATGCTCCAACGACGGTTGCACGCTCCGAAGCACACCGACCACGTCGTCGGGCAGCGGGTCGGCCAGCTGCTTGGCGATCCAGCTGCGCGCGAGTTCCGTCGCGGCCGCCCGATCGTCACCCAACCCGATCACGTCGCCCGCGAGGGTGCGCAACCGGTCGAACAGCACCTCGCGTCCCGGGGTCTCGGCCAGTTGGGCCAGCAGGGTGCTGGCCGCCGGCGGCAGCACCATCTGGCCGAACAAGACCGGAACCGGCAACTCCCACTCGTCGAACAGGTCGGCGTACATGGCGGCGACGGGCGCGGCCAACGGCGCGCTGAGCCGCCCGATGACGCCGATGCTGTCGCGGTGCGTGGTCGCCAGCCGGCGCAGGATGTCCTCGCTGACGTCGGCGTCGGGGCAGTCGGTCGCGGCATCGATGGCCGCGATCAACTGGTCCAGCCGGTCGCGCTGGCGCATCAGCAACGTCCGGTGCTCGTCGAGGACACCCGCCAGCGTGGTGCGCCCGCCCTCGGTCAGGCGCTGGATGTCATTGATGCTGAGGCCGAGACTTCGCATCAGGTCGATGCGCAGCAGGTCGAGCACCTGCTCCACGGCGAAGACCCGGTAACCGTTGGACAGATGCTCGGCGCGCAGCAGGCCGACCTTCTCGTAGTGGCGGATGCGGCCGGACGCGATCCCGGTCAGGGCCGTGACGTCGCCGATCAGCAACTGCTCAGCCACTCCTTGACCTTACAACTGTGGCAAGGTCTGTACTGGTCAGATGGAACGCGACCAGCTGATCGACCTCACCCGCCGCGCCTTGAAACTGGCGCGCGACAAGACCACCGACCTCGCCGCGGCGCAGGCCCGGGTCGAGGCGTGGGCGTACACGTCGGCCGAACGCCACGAACGGGATCGGGCCATGGTGCTGGCCAGCCCGCAGTTGGTCGGCTACGTCTCGGAGCTGCCCGGCCCCGGCGCGTACTGCACCAAGACGGTGATGGGCCGCTCGATCCTGTTGACCCGGACGGCCGACGGGTCGGTCAAGGCGTTCGACAATGTCTGCCTGCATCGCCAGTCGCAGGTGGTGACCGGCTGCGGCACGGCGAAGCGGTTCACCTGCCCGTACCACGCGTGGACGTACGACAACACCGGGCGGCTGGTCGCGCTGCCGGGCCGCGAGGGCTTCCCGGAGATCACGGTGAAAGCCGAAGGGCTGACCGAGCTCCCGGCCGCCGAGTTCGCCGGATTCCTCTGGGTCGCATTGAATCCCGGGTCCGTCCTGGACGTGGCCGCACACCTCGGCCCCCTGGCCGACGAGCTGGATTCGTGGGGCATCGGACGCTGGTCGCCGCTGGGCGAAAAGGTGCTCGACTGCCCGATCAACTGGAAGCTTGCGGTCGACACCTTCTCGGAGAACTACCATTTCGCCACCGTGCACCAGCAGACCTTCGCCACCATCGCGCGCAGCAACTGCACGGTGTTCGACGCGTTCGGTCCGCACCATCGGTTGATCTTCCCGCTCAACACGATCCTGGGGCTCGACGAAGTGCCCGAGGAGCAATGGGATCCGTTCCAGAACATGGTCGTCATCTACGCGTTGTTCCCCAACATCGTGCTGTCGGTGACCATCGCCAACGGCGAGCTGTTTCGGATCTACCCCGGTGATCGCCCGGGGAGATCGATTACGGTGCATCAGAATTCGACGCCGCTGGACATTTCGGACGAATCGGTGGCCGCGGGCGCGCAGGCCGTCTTCGACTACGCCCACGCCACGGTGCGCGACGAGGACTACCGGCTGGTCGAAGGCCTGCAGGCCAACCTCGAGTCCGGTGCCCGGGATCACCTGCTGTTCGGCCGCAACGAACCGGGACTGCAGCATCGCCACAACGCCTGGGCCCAGGCGCTTCGCGACACTTAAACCACGCACACGACACGCCGCAACACACGTGCGTGGTTTCAGTCTCGCGGCCCGGTCCCTCAACCCTCGACGGACAGCGCCGTTACCAGATCGTCCAACAACGTTGTGAGCGTGTCGTTTTGGCCCGAACGCACCGTGGTCAACAAGCCGATCGCTTCGCTTCGGCGGCCCCGGGCCAGCAGCTGCACCAGCAGGCCGGCCGCCGTCTGCAGGTCCCGGTCGGCCGGCTCCATGTTCGCGACGGTGGTGGTCAGCACTTCGACCAGCTCCCAGTCCCGGTACAGGGCCAGGGAGCGCTCGTTGAACGCGAAGCCGGTCACGGGCTCGCCCCACAACGTTCCGCGGTACCGGTAGGGGCCCTCCATGTATTCGATGGGCAGGCCGTGGGCGGGCGCGGGCACCAGCGGCTCCCCGACGATGTCGAGTTGCATGGTGCGGCAGGTGATCCGGTGCCGGTCCGGCAGGTAGCGGGCGTCCGCATGTGGCCGCACCAACGGCTGCACCGCGTCCGGCCAGCGCACGTAGCTGCTGACCGTCACCTCGACGTCTTCGGCGCATTCGGGCGGCACGGCGGGATCGGGATGGCTGGTTGTCACGCCGGTAAACGGTTGCAGCGCATTGCCATTGGTGCGGTCGAACTGCCGCCAGATGCTCAGGTCCACGCCGTTGTCGAAGTTGATGGTGCGCCATTCGTGCGAGCGGGCCCTCGGGTCTCCCCCGGTTCCCCCGCCGCCGGCGTATTTCGGGAACCATTGCCGGTCGATGTGCCCGCTGCTGCCGGACACCTGCTGGACCAGGTCGCCCCAGCGCAGGGTGCCCGTCATCGCCATGCCGGTCTGGAAATACGAATAGGTTTCGGTCTGGCCGAAGCAGCAGATCTTCCCGTTGTAGGTCGACGCGCCCACCGGTGTCGGTGCGCGCGTTGGTGTTACGGCCAGGTCCAGCCGCATGGGCCGGCCCGACTGGTCCTCACCGACCAGGCTGACGCGGTAGGTGTAGGGCAGCAGCCCGCCATCGCCGTCGCGACAGGTGGTCCAGGAGGCGGTGCCGGCCCCGCTGGCGTAATGGATGTCGAGATAGCCGGGGGTCAACGCCAACTTGTGCTGCGCTCCGGGCTTGAGGTTGGCCGGCGGCATGTCGTAGTCCGTGTAGGTGCCGTAGTCACCGGAATCCAGATCGAACAGCGCCAGCGTATAGAAATCCGCGACCACGGTGCCGCCGGGCCGGTTCTTGTTGAAGATCGTCAGAAAGGCGAACGACCGGCCGGTCTCGGCGGCATCAAGCTGCCCGGCGATGAACCAGGTGTCCGACTCCTGATCCGGATGCTCGCCCTCGGCGGCGGGGAAATCCAGCTGGCTGTCGCCGGGCACCAACTGGAACGGGTAACTGCGCCAATCGCTGGTCATATCGGCCCTCGCTGCTTTTTTCGCTATGTTAGCGTCAATAGCGAATTCACGGTCACTGTGCCAGGTGCGCCCAACCCCTCGAGGAAGTGTCCGATGACAGCAGTTGTCGACCACCGGTCCTACAGCGAACTCTTCATCGGGGGGCAGTGGCGCAAGCCCGCCAACCCCCGGCAGCTCGCCGTCATCTCCCCGCACTCGGAGGAACCGATCGGCCACGTCCAGTTGGCCGGGCCCGCGGACGTGGACGCCGCGGTTGCCGCCGCGCGAGTGGCGTTCGACCGCGGTCCGTGGCCGCGGATGACGCACGCCGAGCGCATGGCCAAGGTCGAACAGCTCGCCGGGATCTACGCCGGACACATCGACGAGATGGCCGACCTGATCACCGACGAGATGGGCTCCCCGCGCAGTTTCAGCCGGCTGGGCCAAGCGGCGGCCGCCGCGACGCTCATCCATCTGGCGCTGGCCGCCGCGCGCGACTTTCCCTGGGAAGAGCGGCGCCAAGGCGTGCTGGGCGAGGTGCACCTGCGCCGGGCCCCGGTCGGCGTGGTCGGTGCGATCGTGCCGTGGAACGTGCCGCAGTTCCTGATCATGCCCAAACTCATCCCGGCGTTGATCGCCGGTTGCACGGTCATCATCAAGCCGGCACCCGAAACGCCCTTGGACGCTTTGTGGTTGGCGGAAATGATCGAGCAGCTCGACCTCCCCGACGGCGTCGTCTCGGTGCTGCCCGGCGGCCCCGAGATCGGGGAGGCGCTCGTGCGCCATTCGGGTGTGGACAAGATCGCGTTCACCGGTTCCAGCGCCGTCGGCCGTCGCATCGCCGCCCTGTGCGGCGAACAGCTCAAACGCGTCAGCCTGGAACTGGGCGGCAAGTCCGCGGCGATCATTCTCGACGACGCCGACATCGACAAGACCGTCGCCGGCCTGAAAACCGCCGGTCTGATGAACAACGGTCAGGCCTGCGTCGCGCA
Source organism: Mycobacterium sp. UM_11 (assembly GCF_001414075.1). Lineage (NCBI taxonomy): Bacteria > Bacillati > Actinomycetota > Actinomycetes > Mycobacteriales > Mycobacteriaceae > Mycobacterium > Mycobacterium sp. UM_11. Next base: position 16,299 of record NZ_LATC01000090.1, read on the forward strand.
GACCCGCATCCTGGTCAGCGACCGGCGCCACGACGAGGTCGTCGACGCGCTGGCCGAGATGATGTCGGGCCTGAACGTCGGCGATCCGGCCGACGACGCCACCGACATCGGACCCCTTGTCGCGCAACGGCAACAGCGTCGCGTGCAGGACTACATCAAGTCCGGCCAGGCCGACGGCGCCCGCATCGTGCTCGGCGGCCAGGACAGTCCGTCGGCCCGGGGCTGGTATGTGCGGCCGACGCTGTTCACCGACGCCACGAACGACATGCGCATCGCCCGGGAGGAGATCTTCGGGCCGGTCTTGACCGTGCTGCGCTACCGCGACGAGGACGACGCGATCCGGATCGCCAATGAAAGCGATTACGGCCTGGCCGGTTCGGTGTGGACCTCCGACATCGCGCACGGCCTTCAGATCGCCGCGGGTGTGCGCACCGGCACCTACGGCATCAACATGTACACGCTGGACATCGGCGCCCCGTTCGGCGGCTTCAAGCAGTCCGGGATCGGTCGCGAGTTCGGCCCCGAGGGCCTCGACGAGTATGTCGAGCTTCAGACCCTGGTGTGCAAAGGGCAGTTGCCGCCCTTATAGAACCTGCGGCCACCTCGTCATCGCCCGGGGCCCATGCGGCATCTGCAGGGTGAGTTCGACCGGGCAGCACAGCGCGCCGTGCTGATTGGTCACTTGGATCTCGAGGTCGACGAGGCGGCGCGGCGGGTCCACAGAGGTGTCCAGCCGCTTGGCCACCGCTCGTCCCCGGCCGATCATGGTGTCGCCGGCGTACACCGAGCCCATCAACCGCAACGAGCGCCGCACCACGCGGCTGCTCGGGCCCGCCCAATCGGTCGCGACGCGGTCGGCGAAGCCGGCGAGGTGCATCGTGTTGACGTAGATCGTCGGATTGCCTTGCCGCCGAGCGTATTCGGGATCGAAGTGGCCCGGGAAGTAATCCCACGTCGCTCCGGCATTCTCGACCACCCGCTGGTAGCCGATGTGGTCGACCACCTCGGGCAGGTCGACCGGAACGGTGATTTCGTCGAAGCTGAGGTCGTCTGCGGTCACGATGCCGCCCCCGGCGTGAACCGGAACAACGTGTTGCGGCAGGTGGCGACCACCGCCCCGTCCTGGCGGCGGTACGTCTCCAGCGTTTCGACGAAATGGCCGACGCCCAGCCGCGTCCGCTTCTCCGGTGACACCGACACCAGTTCCTCGACCACGGTGAGCACGTCGCCTTCGATGATGGGCTCTCCGAACTCAACGTCGTTGGCGGCGTTGATGAATGTGGTGCCCGGCAGCGGCACCCGCAACACCAGCGATGCCACCGGCGGCCGGCCTCGCGGCTCCCAGGGCGGCGGGATCAGCCAGCCCATCAGCAAGGCCGGCGGCGCCAGCAGGCCCCCCCATTTGCCGCAGGCGAACTCGGCGTCCCAGTAGGAGCGATTACCGTCGTGGACCATCGCGGCGAACAACTGGATGCGCGCCCCGCTGACCGCCGTGGCCGCGGTGCGCGGCTCGCTGGTCGCGCCGACCATCCGCAGCGCGTCGTCATAGGTGCCGAAGGCCAGCTGGTAACTGAGGTCCGGGTCCACGCCGCTCACATAACGAGCGGGTGCCGACTGGGCACCGAATCCCATTGCAGCGAGCGGGAAGTGAAGTACCAGCCGCCCCGCTCGTAGATCAGCGTGTCCCGGAATATGCCGGTGGCGCGCAGCGTGGTGTCACCGTACATCGCGGCGAAAAGCACGGCGACACAATGCTGTGTCGCATTGACCCCGTCGACGCGGATCTCGTGGTCAACCGTGACCAGCCGCTGCCCGTCGCCACCGTCGAATGCCGCGCGCAGGTCGTCGAACGTGTCGCCGTCGCGGTGATAGGTGGCGCCCGAGTGGCGGAAGGTGGCGATCCAGCGCTCGCGATCCCCGTCGGAGTAGGCGCGGTTGTGTCGGGCGTTCAGGTTGACGATGGCAGCGCGACCCGTGGCGGCCTGCAGCATCTGCTGCTCCTGATAGGACATGGTCATTCTGGACTCCAGACTCTCCTGGGAAACGACTGCCAATGAGCGGACGGACGTAACATTAAAGTAACTCTCCGACGATTACGTAACATTAACGTAACTTACCGGCTAACGATATAGCCCTGAGCTTCACGATCCCACGCCTTTGCAGTCACCCCCCGCTCGCGCAACAAGTCCTTGCGTATCCGCCCGATGACATTCTTCGGGAGCTCGTCGACGGTCTCGACGAATCGCGGCACGCAAAAATAGGGCATCCGGGCCGCGCAGAAATCGAGCAGCTCGGTGTAATCGACTGTCGCCCCGGGCCGCAACGTCACGACCACCAGGATGTCGTCTTCGCCCAAGTCGCTGGGCACCCCGACCGCGGCGGCTTCGGCCACGGCGGGATGACTCATCACGACGGTTTCCACCTCCACCGAGGAGACGTTCTCGCCACGGCGGCGCAGCGAGTCTTTTCTGCGGTCGACGTACGTCAGGTTGCCTTCCGCGTCGATCCGGCCCAGATCGCCGGTGCGAAACCATTCTTGGTGGGGAATCACCCGCAGGCCTTGGCCGACGTAGCCCTCGCTCATGACGTGGGGATGGCGCGGTCGGCACGCGATCTCCCCGAGTGCGCCGGCGGGCACCGGATCGCCGCCGTCGTCGAGGACGCGCACGTCGAAGTTCGGATTCGGCCGCCCCGATGTTCCGGGCGCCCCGTCGTCGGCGAGGGCCTTGACGGCGATCGGGAAGGCCTCGGTCATCCCGTACATCGTGACGACGCGGCAGCCGTAACGCTTTTCGATGTCGCGATAGGCCTCGGCGGTGATCGGTGCCGCGGAGATGAACCGCAACGGCAGCTGCCCGTCGCGCGGATCCGGGGGTAGGTTCCGCAGCATGGCCACCATCGCGCCGGCGCCGGCGAAGCCGACCGCGCCGCGGGCGCGGATGTCGTCCCACACCTCGCCGGGGTGAAACGCCCGCGCCAGCGCCGTCGTCGCGCCCAGCAGCATCTGTCTCTTATACACATC
>NZ_LATC01000091.1:0-19266 GCF_001414075.1 Mycobacterium sp. UM_11
CGCCCGGCTGCGCCGCGCTCGCGATCGCCGCTAGGCCCGATGGCGGCGACCCGCTTCGCCCGGCTGCGCCGCGCTCGCGATCGCCGCTAAGCCGGCATCACCCGGCGAACGTCCGGTCCCCACAGCGGCTGCACCGCGGGCAGGGCCAGCTGCGTGGTGGTGATGACGTCGGCCAGTTCGCGCAACTGCGCGTGCACCGAACCGAGCAGATCGGACAGCTCGGCGCGCCGCCCGTCGGCACTGACGGCCTCCAGTTCGCCGGGATGCGAGCGGCGCAGCAGCGTGCCGATCTCGTCCACCAGCCGCTCCGGGCGCGACGACCCCGACGCGCCCGGCAGGTCCTTGAGGTTGGCCCGCAATCGCTCCACCTGATACAGCAACGACCGCGGATTCTGCGCGTCGAACAGCATCAGCTCGGTCACCGCGGCGATGCTGACCTTGCCCACGGTGCGGCGCCGGTAGATGACCGAGGACTCGCACGCCACCAGCGTCGCCTCGATGATCATCTGTTCGGCGGCCGCGCGCCGGACCGCGATCAGCGTTTCCCGCAGCAGCGCCGTCAACCAGAGCCCACGTTCGATGCGCTTGCCGATATCCATCATCGTCCAGCCCACGTCGCGCACCATTGACTCGCCGGCCACCCCGGCCAGGGTCAGCATCCCGGAGAGCGTCTGCACCTGGGCCGATGCCAGCACCGCGTCGGCCTCGGCCAGCGAGTCCGGCGGCTCGCGCCGCTGGGCCAGCGCGCGCTCCACCCCGGCCAGCACCATCCAGGTGTCGTTGGACATCTGGTCGCGCACCGCCCTGGCCGCGAGCGCCAGGCCCTCCACCGACTGCACCAGGGACCCGGACCGGTCCGGGTCCACCGTCAAAGACCACAACGTCGAAGGGGCGACGGCGATCATCTCCGCCCCATCAACCGGACCGCCGTCGACCGCGGCGTCGGTCCCGGTGATCCGGCCCAGCGCGGCCAACAGCACCGGCACGCACTCGCTTTCCTCGGTGTGCTGCTGATGCCGGTAGACGTGGAACCTGTCCCGGGTGACCAACAGCAGCCGCGCCATGTTCTCCGCGCGCTCGCCGTACCGGCCGATCCAGAACAGGTCGGACAGCACGCGCGGCGAGCTGACGCCCCAGGTGCCCGCAGCCGTCTTCGCCGGGGGCGGCGGCGCTGGCAGGCTCACGGCCTCGGCCCGCGCGCGCTCCGTCGGACGCACCCAAACATCCTTCGCCGCAACGGTTTCCAGCGTGTATGCGGCCGGCCCGGGCGCCAGCACGTAGCCGACGCCGCCGATCATTGGGGCGTACCCGCTGCGCTGGGCCACGTTGAACAACCGAATGCCGACGCCGGCCGATGACAGCACCCCGGCGTGGTCCGTGGGCGCCGACGAGAACTGCGGCAGCTCCTGACCGATCCACTGCCACGGCATCTTCTCGATGCGCCCGGCCAACTGCGCCAACTCATAGGACGAAAGGGTGGGCCCGACAAGGGTTTTCCCGCCGACGGTTGACTTCACCAGCAGCGATGACAGGTTCGCCAGCAGGTGCGAGCGTTCGGCGTCGATGCCGCCCCAGTAGACCGGCGCCGTCTGCAGCAGCGGGGCCTCGGCGAGCAGATGCTCGGACAGCTGCGGCAGGAACCGCAGCAGCCCAGGGTTTTCCAGGATCCCACTGCCCAGCGTGTTGACCACGGTCACGGTCCCGCGGCGCGACGCCTCCACCAGACCGGCCACCCCGAGCCGGGAGTCGGCGCGCAGATCCAGCGGGTCGGTGTAATCGGCGTCCACCCGGCGCAACACCACGTCCACTCGTTTCAGCGTGCCCAGCGAGCGCATCCACATCTTGCCGTCGCGCACCACCAGGTCCGCGCTCTCCACCAACGGGAAGCCCAGCAGCGTCGCCAGATACGCCTGATCGAAGGCGGTTTCGGAGAAGATGCCCGGGCTGAGCACCACCACCACCGGATCCTGCGCGTCGTCGGGCGCGGCGTCGATCAGCGCCAGGCGCAACGCCTGGGCGAACGGCGTCGTCGGGCGCGGGGCGATCCTCTCGTACAGGTCCGGAATCGAGTGCGCGACCACGCGCCGGTCGGCCAGCGCGTAACCGGCGCCCGACGGCGCCTGCGTCCAGTCGGCGTTCACCCGGAAGGTGCCGTCGGGCAGCCGGCTGACGTCGCAGGCGTGCAGGAAAAGCTGGTGATGCCCGGGCACTTCGATGCCGTTGGCGGCACGCACGTAACCGGGATGGGCGAACAGCAGCTCCGGCGGCAGCACGCCTTCGATGAGCAGGCTGCGCGGCCCGTACAAGTCGGCGAGCACGGCGTCGAGCAGCCGCGACCGCTGCACCAGCCCGGCCTCCAGCGCCTCCCATTCCGCGGCGGACAGCACGATCGGCAGGGTGTCCAGGATCCACGGCCGCGGCTCGAGCCCGTGCCCGCCGGGTTCGACGTCGGTGTAGGTGATGCCGTCACTGTCGATCAGGCTGCGCACCACCGAGCGGAGCCGGTCCAGCCCCGGCCGGCCCCGTTCGGCGATGGTGTCGGCCAGCTCGGACCAGGCCGGCCGCACGTTGCCGTCCTGGTCGACGAATTCGTCGTAGCCGGCCGCCGGCCCGTGCCGAAGATCGAAGAGCGCTTCCTGGGCGCGCGCGGCCCGGTAGCCGGCCAGCAGGCGGTCGGCGTCGTAGCGGTCCTCGTAGCGGTCTTCGTGACGGCCACCAGCGGCCGCCGCGGGTGCGCCGGTGCCGAATGTCATGTCCGCAAACGCCATTACCGCGAAACGGTACGCACGCGACGCAGGTCGAGGATGCCCGGCGCGCCGATGTCGGTGAAGATGCGCGCCTGTTTTTCCCGGATGTCGGACAGGTCGAGCTTGCCGGGGGTGAAGCCGGTGGCCTCGAAGCGGCGGGCGCGGCGCGCCTCGGCCTCGACCGCGTTGACGGGCGGCTCGTCATAGGCCCGCCCGCCGGGATGCGCGACGTGATAGGTGCAGCCGCCGCGCGAGGTGCCCGTCGTCAGGTCGACAAGCTCGAACTGCAGCGGCACGTCGGTGCTGATCGTCGGGTGCAGCGCGCTCGGTGGCTGCCAGGCCTTGAACCGCACCCCGCCCACGTGGATGTCGGGGTTGTCGGTCGCCAGCAGCGGCACCGGGTAGCCGTTGACCAACACCACGTAGCGGTGCCGGTCGGCGCCGATGATGCGGATCTGGATGCGCTCGACCGACGAGTCGACGTAGCGGGCGGTGCCGGTGGCGGTGGCCTCCTCGCCGAGGGTGTTCCACGGCTCGATCGCCCCGCGCAGCTCGATCTCCACGCCGTCGAACACCGCGGTGCCGATGCGCGGGAAGCGGAATTCGGTGAAGGGATCCAGCCAGCTGGTCTCGAACGCGATGCCGTGCGCGCGCAGGTCGGCGGCGACGTCAGCGATGTCGTGAATGAGGAAGTGCGGCAACAGGTATCGGCCATGCAGATTGGCGCCGTGCCGAATCAGCGGGGCGCGCAGCGGCTCGTCCCAAAACCACGCCACCAGCGAGCGCACCAGCAGCGACTGCACCATCGCCATGCGCAGGTGCGGCGGCATCTCGAACCCGCGCAGCTCCAGCAGGCCGAGCCGGCCGCGAGGGCTGTCGGGGCTGTACAGCTTGTCGATGCAGAACTCGGCGCGGTGGGTGTTGCCGGTGATGTCGGTCAGCAGGTGGCGCAGCGCCCGGTCGATCATCCAGGGCCGGGGGGCGTTACCGCCGAAAGGACCGGCCAGCCGGGCGATCTCGGCGAACGCGATCTCGAGTTCGTAGAGCGCCTCGGCGCGGCCCTCGTCGACCCGGGGGGCCTGCGAGGTGGTGCCGACGAACCGGCCGGCGAACAGATACGACAGCGACGGGTGCCGCTGCCAGTACGTCAACAGCGAGACCAACAGGTCCGGCCGCCGCAGCAGCGGCGAGTCCGCGGGCGTGACGCCGCCCAGGGTGATGTGGTTGCCGCCTCCGGTGCCGCCGTGGGTGCCGTCGACGTCGAAGGACTCGGTGGAAAGCCGCGCCAATCGCGCCTGCTCGTAAAGGGTTTCGAGCTGCTGGCGCTGCTCGGCGAAGCTGGCGCTGGGCGCGACGTTGACCTCGATGACGCCGGGGTCGGGGGTGATGGTGGTCGAGCGCAGCCGCGGGTCCGGCGGCGGGTCGTAGCCCTCGATCACCACCGGGCAGTCGGCCTTGGCCGCGGCCGCCTCGACACGGGCGATGAGATCGACGAAGTGATCCAGCGCCTCGCTGGGCGGCATGAAAATGTAGAGCAGCCCGTCGCGAACCTCGGCGACCATCGCGGTGGGCGGCGCCGAGTCGGGGTCCTCCACCACCGCCGCGTCCGACTCGGTCGACAACGTGTCCCCGGCGGTCTGGGGATCGGCGTCGAACGTCGGCCGCGGCGGCCGCCAGCTGATGGAATCCAGCGGCAGCCGCAGCCCCGCCGGAGAATCGCCGTGCAGCAACACGATTCGGCCGCGGCGCAGCCGCCAGTCGGCGCTGGCCCAGCCCAGGCCGTCGTCGCGGCGGTGCAGGGGCAACACGAAAGCCGCTGGGGCCGTGACGGATTCGTCGAGTCGTGCCAACAGGGCCGCGCGGTCGGCGGGGGAGTCGCGGTCGAGATCGTCGGCCGGATGCACCGGCTCACCCTCGGGCTGGCGCACCTTGTCCGCCAGCCGGTGCAGCGGGTCCTCGTAGGCGGCCCGCACCTGGGTGAGCGGCAGTCCCAGACCGTCGGCGACCCCGGCGAGCACCTGATACGCCGCCTCCTCGTCGACGGGGGCCGGCCGGTCGCCCCAGGGGTCGGCCAGCAGCGCGTCGTCGGTCCACAGCGGGCGCCCGTCGGTGCGCCAGTACAACGCAATCTGCCAGCGCGGCAACGGTTCTCCCGGATACCAGCGGCCCTGCCCGCGCTGAATCAACCCGTCCGGCGCCCACGCCTGTTTCAGGCGCGCCGCCAGATCGGAGGCGCGCTGGCGCTTGTGCGGGCCGTCGGCCGCCGTGGTCCACTCCTCGGCCACCTGATTGTCGACGGAGACGAAGGTCGGCTCACCGCCGATGGTCAGCCGCACGTCGGCGGCGGCCAGTCGCTCGTCGACGCGCTGCCCGACCTCACAGATCGTTTCCCAGGCGGCGTCGGTGTAGGGCAGGGTGACGCGGGGGTCCTCGTGGATGCGGGTGACGGTGTTGGAGAACTCCAGCACCGCTTCGCACGGTTCGGTGCCGCCGCTGATCGGCGCCGCGGACGCCGGGTGTGGGGTGGCCGCCAACGGGATGTGGCCCTCGCCGGCGAACAAACCCGAGGTCGGGTCCAACCCGATCCACCCCGCGCCGGGGATGTACACCTCGGTCCAGGCGTGCAGGTCGGTGAAGTCGGCGGCGGGCCCCGACGGCCCGTCGAGCGCCTCCACGTCGGAGGCCAGCTGCACCAGATACCCGGAGACGAAGCGCGCGGCCAGCCCCAGCTGGCGCAGGATCGACACCAACAACCACGCCGAATCGCGGCACGAGCCGACCCCGGTGCGCAGCGTGTGGTCCGGCGTCTGGACGCCGGGCTCCATCCGCACGCTGTAGGCGACGTCGGCGTTGACGGCGTGGTTGAGGGCGACCAGCAGGTCGATGGTGCGCGTGCCCTCGCCCACCGAGAAGTTCTCCACCCACGCCCGCGTGAGCTTGCCCGGACCCGACCCGTCGCCCTCTTCGTCGATCGGCCGCAGGTAGGGCTCGAGGTCGGCGGCCAGCTCCTTGGGGTAGATCAGCCCGGCCAGTCCATCAGAGGGGGTCCACGTCTCGGCCCAGTCCTCGATGAAGAAGTCGAACGGGTTGATCACCTTGAGGTCGGCGATCAAGCCGACCGTGATGGTCAGCCGCCGGGTCGGATTCGGAAACACAAGGCGCGCAAGGAAGTTGCCGACGGCATCCTGCTGCCAGTTGATGAAGTGCTCCTCGGGCTCGATGCGCAGCGAGTACGCCTCGAGCGGCGTGCGGCAGTGGGGCGCCGGGCGCAGCCGCACGACGTGCGGATACACCCGGACCGCCCGGTCAAAGGTGTAGCTGGTGCGGTGCTCCAGCGCGACTTTGATGCTCATAACAAAGTGATCTCATCACAAGCGGCACAAGGCCGCAGCGCACCGCAGCCAGCGCTTACCGCGCTGTAACTTCGGACGCTGACCGGCGCTTATGCCGGCGGCGGGCCCGGTTGGTACCCGGGCTGCTGCGGCGAGACGACCTGGCCGCCCGTCAACTTTCGGTAGGCATAGGTCAGGATGAGCCCGTCGAGCGGGGCGGTGACCAGCAGGCCGAGGCCGCACGTCACGACGCCGGCCAGGATCAACGCAAACACCACCAGCCACACCAGCAGCGCGTTGGCGAAGTTCGACCCCACCAGCGAGAAGCTGGAGGTGAAGCCGCCGATGGCCGACTCGGAGCGATCGACCACGAACAGGATGGTGAACTGCACGAAAAGGCTCAGCACCAGACCCGGAACGAAGCACAGGGAATAGCCGATCGAGGTGAGCACGCCGATGATCAGCGCAGCCAGAAACGCCATTCCCAGATTGCGCGGCTTGAAGAACGAGCCGATGGTCACGGGGCGCCCATCGGCGAGATCCAGGCAGCCGGACAGGAAGCCGGCCTGGGCGAAGGCCGTCACGAGGTAGGTCAGCAGCGTGCCGAGGATGAACACGCCCAGCCCGGGCCCGGTGAGGTTCGTCGTGAAGTAGAAGCCGTAGTTGTCGGTGGTCGTCGTGCCCGGCGACATGTTCTGGCCCGCGAAGCTCACCCCGGAGGCCACCGCGAACAGCAGGCCATAGACGAGCGCCGGCACGATCAGCGTCAGGGCGTTCTTGGTGAAGGTGTTCCAGGCCCAGCTGACGGCCTCGCCGATGCTGAACGCGGGCGTGGTCGGCGCCCCGTAGCCCGGCTGGGGGTAGCCACCGTAGCCGGGCGGGGGCGGCGGCGTGCCGTAGCTCGGCGGTGCGCCGTAGCCGGGGGGTGTGCCGTAGCCAGGCGGCGGTGTGCCGTAGCCGGGCGCCTGCGGTGGCGGTGCGCCATATCCGGACGGCGGTGCGCCATATCCGGAAGGCGGTGCGCCATATCCGGACGGCGGTGCGCCGTAACCGGGGGGCGGTGGATAGCCCGGGGGATTCTGCTCGCTCCCGTGGGGATCGGCCGGGGTGCCTGGATATTCGGGAGGCTGGCTCATGTCCGTCCTAGCTGTTGACTCAACCTGTGGGCACGCGCACACGGGAACTTAGCAAAGATGAGTCCTCGGTGCCCGGCTTCGCCTGTCGTGGTATGCCTGAAGCCGTGTCCGACGGTCTTTTTGACCTGCCCGGCGCGGCCCCGGCAAGTGACCACGGCCTGGGCGTGTCGGCCGGCGCGCCCCTGGCGGTGCGCATGCGCCCGGCCTCGCTGGACGAGGTGGTCGGGCAGGACCACCTGCTGGCGCCCGGATCGCCGCTGCGCCGCCTGGTCGAGGGCTCGGGCGTGGCGTCGGCCATCCTCTACGGCCCGCCCGGCAGCGGCAAGACCACGCTGGCCGCGCTGATCTCCCAGGCGACCGGCCGCCGGTTCGAGGCGCTGTCGGCGCTGTCGGCCGGGGTCAAGGACGTGCGCGCGGTCATCGAAAACGCGCGGAAGGCGCTCCTCATCGGCGAGCAGACCGTGCTGTTCATCGACGAGGTGCACCGGTTCTCCAAGACCCAGCAGGATGCCCTGCTGTCGGCCGTGGAGAACCGGGTGGTGCTGCTGGTGGCGGCGACCACCGAGAACCCGTCGTTTTCGGTGGTGGCGCCGCTGTTGTCCCGGTCGCTGATCCTGCAGCTGCGGCCGCTGGGCGCCGACGACATCCGCACCGTGGTGCAGCGCGCGATCGACGATCCCCGCGGCCTGGGCGGCCGGGTCGCGGTGACGCCGGACGCCGTCGAGCTGCTGGTGCGACTGGCCGCCGGCGACGCCCGGCGCGCGCTGACCGCGTTGGAAGTGGCCTCCGAGGCGACCGATTCCGTGGGCGTCGAGACCATCGAGCAGTCGCTGGACAAGGCCGCGGTGCGTTACGACCGCGACGGCGACCAGCACTACGACGTCATCAGCGCCTTCATCAAGTCGGTGCGCGGCTCCGACGTCGACGCCGCGCTGCACTACCTGGCCCGCATGCTCGTCGCGGGGGAGGACCCCCGCTTCGTCGCGCGCCGGCTGATGATCCTGGCCAGCGAGGACATCGGCATGGCCGACCCGAGCGCGCTGCAGGTCGCGGTGGCGGCCGCGCAGACGGTGGCGCTCATCGGCATGCCCGAGGCGCAGTTGACGCTGGCGCACGCGACCATCCACCTGGCCACCGCGCCCAAGTCGAACTCCGTCACCACCGCGCTGGCCGCGGCCATGGACGACATCAAGGCGGGCAAGGCGGGCCTGGTGCCGCCCCACCTGCGCGACGGGCACTACTCCGGCGCGGCCGCGCTGGGCCACGCCCAGGGCTACCGGTATTCCCACGACCAGCCGGATGGCGTTGCGGCGCAACAATATCCACCCGACGAGCTGGTGGGCACCGACTACTACCGGCCGACCGGTCGCGGCGCCGAGCGGGAGCTGGCCGGGCGTCTGGAACGGCTGCGCGCGATCATCCGCGGGAAGCGAGGACGGGCATGAAGACCTTCACCGACGAGGAGATGGGCCGGCTGCTGGCCACCACCAAGGAATACAGCGTCGTCATCCTCAAGCGCGGCCCCAGGTGCGGCGACGAGTCGTCGCCGGGGCTCATCTGGGAGCACGGGCGGCGCAACTTCGGGCTGCGCGACGACGGCGTCCTGGCGGTGGTGCTGCCCGTCGCCGACGAGTCCGACGTGTGCGGCATCGGGGTGTTCGCCGCCACGGTCGACGACACCGCCGCGATCATGGCCGACGACCCCGGCGTCGCCGCGGGCGTGTTCACCTATCAGGTGCACCCCTGCCGGGGATTCCCGGGCGACGCGCTGCCCTGAGCGCGCCGAGCGCGCCGCTATACCAGCTCGGGCACCCGCAGGTGGGCGATCGCCAGCTCGAACTCGGCGACGTCGATCACCTCGGCGCCCAGCTCCCGGACGCGCCTGCTGCGCAACTCGCTCGCCCGGTCGCTGTTGCGGGCCATCGCGTCCATCGAGTCGAACGTGGAGCAGGCCACCGCCCGCCGGCACGCGGGGTGGTCGACCAGCAGGCTGGCGCTGCAGAACCCGTCGAGCTCCTCGAGCTCGGGCAGCACCGAGGAGCGATAGAAGTCCAGCGACCGGTTGAGCTGATCCGGCACCACCTTGAGCCAGGTGGCCCGCACGCACGCCCCCTGACGGGACGGGTGGTCGCGGTGCAGCAAAGCGATGTCCCACTCCTCGACGCGGGCGCTGCCGTCGAACATCAGAGCGGCCCGGTCACGGATCGGGGCGACCCGTTCGGCGCTGGCCCGCATGGCCTCGATGCCGTCCCACGAGCTGGTGGCGATGCAGGTTCCGGACTGCCGGTCGACCAACAGTGACAGCCCGACGCACCCGTCGATCTCGGTGAGGGCCGGCATCACGACATCGCGCATATGCGCGATTCCGATGTCCACCGACAAGGGTTGCGCCTGAATGGTGGTAGAGCGTGCGTACACGGCCGACCCTCCTCTGTCGAGGGCAGCGCCCCGGTGGCGCCACCGGTCTCACCAGTTACCTTCCTCCTGCGCGCCGCACGCCGCAATGCCCGGATGTGGCGGCGCTCACAAACGATTGGCCGGCCTTGAGCGGCCCCCGCGGGTGCGCCGTAGGCTGGTCGGGATGCATACCGACGTGCTGGACGTGGACACCTCGCGCCGCCGCATCGTCGATCTGACCGAGGCGGTGCGGGGCTTCTGCTGGTCGCGGGGCGATGGGCTGTGCAACGTTTTCGTCCCGCACGCGACGGCGGGCGTCGCCATCATCGAGACCGGCGCCGGTTCCGACGACGACCTGATCGAAACGCTGGAACGGCTGCTGCCGCGCGACGACCGATACCGGCACTCGCACGGCTCCCCGGGCCACGGCGCCGACCACGTGATGCCGGCGCTGGTCGCGCCCTCGGTGACGGTGCCGGTCTCCGGCGGCGAGCCGATGCTGGGCACCTGGCAAAGCATCGTGCTGGTCGACCTGAACCGCGACAACGCGCAGCGCTCGGTGCGGCTGAGCTTTGTGGAGGGCTAGCGGCCCGATAGCCCGGCCACGCCAGCGAATAGGCTGGAACAATCCTCCACGCAACCAGGCCACAGGAAGAAGCGGACTCAACAGTGCAGACACACGAGATCAGGAAGAGGTTTCTTGATCACTTCGTGAAGGCGGGCCACACCGAGGTGCCGAGCGCCTCGGTGATCCTCGACGACCCCAATCTGCTGTTCGTCAACGCCGGCATGGTCCAATTCGTGCCCTACTTCCTGGGGGCGCGCACGCCGCCGTATCCGACGGCCACCAGCATCCAAAAGTGCATCCGCACGCCGGACATCGACGAGGTGGGCATCACCACCCGGCACAACACCTTCTTCCAGATGGCCGGCAACTTCTCGTTCGGCGATTACTTCAAGCGGCGCGCCATCGAGCTGGCGTGGACGCTGCTGACCAACGCCGTGTCTGAGGGCGGCTACGGGCTGGATCCCGAAAGAATCTGGACGACGGTCTATTTCGACGACGACGAGGCCGTGCAGCTGTGGCAGGAGATCGCCGGGCTGCCGGTCGAGCGGATCCAGCGCCGCGGCATGGAGGACAACTACTGGTCCATGGGGATCCCCGGGCCGTGTGGCCCGTCGTCGGAGATCTACTACGACCGCGGGGAGGAGTTCGGGGTCGGCGGCGGCCCGGTGGCCAACGAGGACCGCTTCATCGAGATCTGGAACCTCGTGTTCATGCAGAACGAACGCGGCGAGGGCACCGGCAAAACCGACTTCGAGATTTTGGGGCCGTTGCCCCGCAAGAACATTGACACCGGCATGGGCGTCGAGCGGGTCGCGTTCATCCTGCAGGGCGTGCACAACGTCTACGAGACCGACCTGCTGCGGCCCGTCATCGACACGGTGGCCGCCCGGGCGCCCCGCGGCTACGACGTCGGCAACCACGAAGACGATGTGCGCTACCGCGTGATCGCCGACCACAGCCGCACCGCGGCGATCCTGATCGGCGACGGCGTCACCCCCGGCAACGACGGCCGCGGATACGTGTTGCGCCGGTTGCTGCGCCGGGTGATCCGGTCGGCCAAGCTGCTCGACATCGAGGGCCCCATCGTCGGCGACCTGATGAGCACCGTGCGCGACGCGATGGGGCCGTCGTACCCCGAACTGGTCGACGATTTCGACCGGATCAGGCGCATCGCCGTCGCCGAGGAGACCGCCTTCAACCGCACGCTGGTGGCCGGATCCAAGCTGTTCGACGAGGTGGCCGGCACCACCAAAGCGGCTGGGGCGAAATCGATCTCGGGCTCTGACGCCTTCACGCTGCACGACACGTACGGCTTCCCGATCGAACTGACCCTGGAGATGGCCGCCGAGGCCGGCCTGCAGGTCGACGAGATCGGCTTCCGGGAGCTGATGGCCGAACAACGCCGCCGCGCCAAGGCGGACGCCGCGGCCCGCAAGCACGCGCACGCCGACCTGAGCGCCTACCGGGAACTGGTCGACGCCGGGCCCACCGAATTCACCGGTTTCGACGAATTGTCCTCCGAGGCAAGGATTCTCGGCATCTTTGTCGACGGCAAGCGGGTGCCGGTGGTCGCCCACGGCACCGACGGGGCCCAACAGGTCGAGCTGGTGCTGGACCGCACCCCGCTCTACGCCGAGTCCGGCGGCCAGATCGCCGACGAGGGCACGATCAGCGGGACGGGCACCGGCGAGAGCGCCCGCGCGGCGGTCACCGACGTGCAGAAGATCGCCAAAACCCTGTGGGTGCACCGGGTCAACGTTGAATCCGGCGAATTCGTCGAGGGAGACACCGTGGTGGCCGCGGTCGACCCGGAGTGGCGCCGCGGCGCCACCCAGGGGCACTCGGGCACCCACATGGTGCACGCCGCGCTGCGACAGGTGCTGGGGCCCAACGCCGTTCAGGCGGGATCGTTGAACCGCCCCGGCTACCTGCGTTTCGACTTCAACTGGCAGGGCGCGCTGTCCGACGAGCAGCGCACCCAGGTCGAGGAGGTCACCAACCAGGCCGTGCAGGCCGACTTCGAGGTGCACACGTTCACCGAGCAGCTGGAGAAGGCCAAGGCGATGGGCGCCATGGCGATGTTCGGCGAGGCCTACCCCGACCGGGTGCGGGTGGTGGAGATCGGCGGGCCGTTCTCGCTGGAGCTGTGCGGGGGAACGCACGTGCACAACTCGGCCCAGATCGGGCCGGTGACCATCCTGGGCGAATCGTCGGTCGGTTCGGGGGTCCGCCGGGTGGAGGCCTACGTCGGGCTTGATTCGTTCCGCCACCTGGCCAAGGAGCGCGCGCTGATGGCCGGGCTGGCGTCGTCGCTGAAGGTGCCGTCCGAAGAGGTGCCGGCGCGGGTGGCCGGTCTGGTGGAGCGGCTCAAGGCCGCCGAGAAGGAACTCGAACGCGTGCGGCTGGCCGGCGCGCGGGCCGCCGCGACCAA
Source organism: Mycobacterium sp. UM_11 (assembly GCF_001414075.1). Lineage (NCBI taxonomy): Bacteria > Bacillati > Actinomycetota > Actinomycetes > Mycobacteriales > Mycobacteriaceae > Mycobacterium > Mycobacterium sp. UM_11. Next base: position 12,612 of record NZ_LATC01000091.1, read on the forward strand.
CGCCGCGGCCGGCGCGGAGCGGATCGGTAACGTCCGTGTGGTGGCGCAACGCATGTCGGCGGGGATGACGGCCGGTGACCTGCGTTCCCTGGTAGGCGACATTCGCGGCAAGTTGGGCAGCGAGCCCGCCGTGGTGGCGCTGATCGCGGAGGGGGAGGGCGGCAGCGTGCCGTACGCGGTCGCCGCGAATCCGGCCGCCCAAGACCTGGGGATCCGCGCCAACGACCTGATCAAGCAGCTGGCCGCGACCGTGGACGGCCGCGGCGGCGGCAAGCCCGACCTGGCGCAGGGTTCCGGCAAGGATCCGAGCCGCATCGACGCGGCGCTCGAGGCGATCCGCTCCGAGATAGCGCGGGTCGGTTGAGTGGTCCCCACCCAGCATCGCGCGCCCGACCGGCCCGGCGACCCCGATCAGGATCCGGGGCGGGGGCGACGGCTCGGCATCGACGTCGGCAGCGTGCGCATTGGCGTGGCCTGCAGCGACCCCGACGGCATCCTGGCGACCCCGGTCGAGACTGTGCGCCGCGACCGCTCCGGCAAACACGTGCGGCGGCTGGCCGAGCTGGTCGCGGAGCTCGGGGCGGTCGAGGTGGTCGTCGGGTTGCCGCGGACGCTGGCCGACCGGACTGGGCCGTCGGCGATCGACGCGATCGGGTTGGCCGACGAGCTCTCCCAGCGGATCGCCCCCAAGCCGGTGCGGCTGGCCGACGAGCGCCTGACCACGGTCAGCGCGCAGCGATCGCTGCGCGCCGCGGGCGTCCGCGCCCGGGAACAGCGGGCGGTGATCGACCAGGCGGCCGCGGTCGCCATCCTGCAGAGCTGGCTCGACCAACGCCGCGCCACCCTGACCGCGGGGGAGCCGGCCGATGGTTGACAGCGCGCGGCGGGAACGCGCCGAGCCCGAGGCCGTCGGCCCATCGCGAAAGCGCAGCCGCGTGGCGCGGAATCAGGCCGAGCGGGGCCGTCGCCGCCGGCGGTTCGCCGGCAAGATCGTGCTCGCTATCGTCGCCGTCGTCGTGCTGGTCGGGGTCTTCGTCGGGGCCAAGTTGTGGCATACGGTCTTCGGGGCCGGCGACGACTACACCGGAAACGGCAAGCGCGACATCGTGATTCAGATCAAGGACGGCGACTCGACCACCATGGTGGGGGAGACGCTGCAGCACGAACAGGTGATCAAGACGGTCCGCGCATTCGTCAACGCCGCGCACGGCAACAGCAAGATCTCCTCGATCCAGCCCGGCTTCTACCGGATGCGCACCGAGATCCCGGCGACCGACGCCGTCGCGCGGCTGGCCGACCCGAACAGCCGCGTGGGCCGGCTGGTCATCCCGGAGGGCCGCCAGCTCGACGACACCACCGACATGAAGACCAACGTGGTGACCCCGGGGATCCTCACGCTGATCTCCCGCGCCACCTGCGTGACCCTCGACGGCAACCAGCACTGCGTCGCGGTGGAGGAGCTGCGGGCGGCGGCCACCAACGCCACGCCCGCGGCGCTGGCCGTCCCGCCCTGGGCCGTCGAACCGTTCACCGAGCTGGGCAAGGACCACCGCCGGATCGAGGGGCTGATCGCGCCCGGAACCTTCAACGTCGACCCCTCCGCGCCGGCCGAGACCATCCTGTCGGGCCTGATCAGCGCCGGCGCGGTCGAATACGTGAAGTCCGGGTTGGTTGACACCGCCCAGGCCATGGGCCTGTCGCCCTACGACATCCTGGTGGTGGCCTCGCTGGTGGAGCAGGAATCCAAGTCGCAGGACTTCGCGAAGGTCGCCCAGGTCATCTACAACCGCCTGCACGCGCACCACACGCTGGAATTCGACTCGACGGTCAACTACCCGCTGGATCGCCGGGAGGTGGCCACCACCGACGCCGACCGGGCCCAGAAGACGCCGTGGAACACCTACGTGTCGCAGGGGCTGCCCGCGACGGCGATCTGTTCGCCCGGCGTCGACGCGCTGCGCGCCGCCGAGCACCCCGAGCCCGGTGACTGGCTGTACTTCGTCACCATCGACGCCCAGGGGACGACGCTGTTCACCAAGGATTATCAGCAGCATCTGGCCAACATCGAGCTGGCTAAGCGCAACGGTGTCCTCGACAGCACGCGCTAGAAGGGCGGCCGTCCTCGGCAAGCCGATCGCTCACTCGAAATCCCCGCAGCTGCATCTGGCGGCCTACCGGGCGCTGGGCCTGGACGACTGGACCTACGAGCGCATCGAATGCGACGCCGAGCAGCTGCCCGGCCTGGTCGGCGGGTTCGGGCCCGAGTGGGTCGGGGTATCGGTGACCATGCCGGGCAAGTTCGCCGCGCTGCGGTTCGCCGACGAGCGCACCGAGCGTGCGGATCGGGTGGGGTCGGCCAACACCCTGGTCCGCACGCCCTCGGGGTGGCGGGCCGACAACACCGACATCGACGGGGTGAGCGGGGCGCTCGGGTCGGCCTCGGGACGCGCGCTGGTATGTGGATCTGGCGGCACCGCGCCGGCGGCCATCCTGGGGCTGGCCCAACTGGGCGTCAGCGACATCGCCGTCGTCGCGCGCGACCCCGACAAGGCGGCCCGGCTGGTGGAGCTCGGCGCGGGCGCCGGGGTGCCGACGCGGTTCGTGGCCCTGGACAGCGACGAGCTGGCCGGCGCGGTGCGCGGGGCGCAGGTGCTGGTCAGCACCATCCCCGCGGGCGTTGCGGCGCGCTACGCGGACACTTTCGCGCCCATCCCGGTGCTGCTCGACGCCGTCTACGACCCCTGGCCCACGCCGCTGGCCGCCGCGGTCGCCGCGGCCGGCGGCCGGGTGATCGGCGGCCTGCAGATGCTGCTGCACCAGGCCTTCACCCAGGTCGAGCTATTCACAGGGCTGCCCGCGCCGCGAGAGGCCATGGCCGCCGCCCTGCGTTAGCGTCTCGCGGCATGCGGATAGCCGCGGCGGCGCTGGTGCTGGCCTGGCTGGCGGCGTTGAGCGGCTACGACGTCCGCGAACGTCGGCTGCCCAACCTGCTGACGCTGCCCGGGGCGTGCGCGATCCTGCTGGCGGCCGCGGCGAGCGGGCGCGGCGGGCCCGCGCTCGCCGGGGCGGCGGCGCTGACCGCGATCTACCTGCTGGTGCACTGCACCGCCCCGGCGGGGATGGGCGGCGGCGACGTCAAGCTGGCGATCGGGCTGGGCGCGCTGGCGGGTTGTTTCGGGGTGGGGGCCTGGTTCCTGGCCGCGCTGGCCGCGCCGCTGCTGACGGCGCTGCTCGCCGCGCTGTGCGGTGCGCGGGCGGTGCCGCACGGCCCGTCGATGTGCCTGGCCACCGCCGGCGCGATCGGCCTGGTTCTCGGGATTTAAGCCCGCGCCGGACCCCATGGGAGAATGTCCGGGTGTTGCGTTGGATCACCGCCGGGGAGTCGCATGGCCGCGCGTTGGTGGCCATGCTCGAGGGCATGGTCGCCGGCGTGGAGGTCAACTCCACCGACATCGCCGACCAATTGGCCCGCCGCCGGCTCGGTTACGGCCGCGGCGCGCGGATGAAGTTCGAGCGCGACGCGGTGACCGTGCTGTCCGGGGTGCGCCACGGCGTCACGCTGGGCGGCCCCATCGCGATCGAGATCGGCAACACCGAGTGGCCCAAGTGGGAAACCGTGATGGCCACCGACCCGGTCGACCCGGCGGAGCTGGCCAACGTCGCGCGCAACGAACCGCTCACCCGGCCGCGGCCCGGCCACGCCGACTACGCCGGCATGCTCAAGTACGGCTTCGACGACGCCCGCCCGGTGCTGGAGCGGGCCAGCGCGCGCGAGACCGCCGCCCGCGTCGCGGTGGGCACGGTGGCGCGGTCCTTCCTGCGCCAGGCCCTGGGCGTCGACGTGCTCTCCCATGTCGTCGCGATCGGGCCGTCGGCGCCGTACGACGGCCCGCCGCCGCGGCCGGAGGACCTGGCCGCGATCGACGACAGCCCGGTGCGCGCGTTCGACAAGGCCGCCGAGGAGGCGATGATCGCCGAGATCGAGGCCGCCAAGAAGGACGGCGACACCCTCGGCGGCGTCGTCGAGGTGGTGGCGCTGGGCCTGCCGGTCGGGCTGGGCTCCTTCACCAGCGGCGACAACCGGCTCGACAGCCAGCTCGCCGCCGCGGTGATGGGCATCCAGGCCATCAAGGGCGTGGAGATCGGCGACGGCTTCGAGACGGCGCGCCGCCGCGGCAGCCGCGCCCACGACGAGATGTATCCCGGACCCGACGGCGTCGTGCGCTCGACCAACCGCGCCGGCGGGCTCGAGGGCGGCATGACCAACGGCCAGCCGCTGCGGGTGCGCGCCGCGATGAAACCCATCTCCACGGTGCCGCGGGCGCTGGCCACCGTCGACCTGGCGACCGGTGACGAGGCCGTCGCCATCCACCAGCGCTCGGACGTCTGCGCGGTGCCGGCCGCCGGCGTCGTGGTCGAGGCCATGGTGGCGCTGGTGCTGGCCCGGGCGGCCCTGGAGAAGTTCGGCGGCGATTCGCTCACCGAGACCCGCCGCAACATCGAGGCGTACCAGCGCGCGGTCGCCGACCGCGAATCGCCGGCCGCCCGGGGTACCGCCTGATGGCACCCAGGGCGGTACTCGTCGGGTTGCCGGGGTCGGGCAAGTCCACCATCGGCCGGCGCCTGGCCAAGGCGCTCGGCGTCGGATTCCTCGACACGGACACCGCCATCGAACAGCAGACTCAGCGCAGCATCGCCGACATCTTCGCCACCGACGGGGAGCAGGAGTTCCGCCGCATCGAGGAAAACACGGTGCGTGCCGCGCTGGCCGACCACGACGGCGTCTTGTCGCTGGGCGGCGGCGCCGTCACCAGCCCGGGGGTGTGCGAGGCGCTGGCCGGCCACACGGTCATCTACCTGGAGATCAGCGCCAACGAAGGCGTGCGCCGCACCGGCGGCAGCACGGTGCGCCCGCTGCTCGCCGCGGCGGACGACGCCGAGAAGTACTCGAAATACAAGGCGCTGATGGCGAAGCGGGCCCCGCTGTACCGGCGGGTGTCGACGATCCGGGTCGACACCAACCGCCGCAATCCCGGGGCGGTGGTGCGCTACATCGTGTCCCGGCTGCAGACGCCGGAGAACGCGCACGCGGAGGCCGCCACATGACCGCGCCGGTCACCGTGCAGGTGGCCGTCGACCCGCCGTACCCCGTGGTCATCGGCACCGACCTGGGCGACCAGCTCGTCGAACTGCTTTGCGACCGGCACCGGGTGGCCGTCGTGCACCAACCGGCCCTGGCGCACACCGCCGAGGCGATTCGAAGCCGCCTGGCGGACAAGGGTGTTGACGCCCACCGCATCGAAATCCCGGACGCCGAAGCCGGCAAGGACCTGCCGGTCGTCGGGTTCCTCTGGGAAGTGTTCGGCCGCATCGGGATTGACCGCAAAGACGCGGTGGTCAGCCTCGGCGGCGGCGCGGCCACCGACGTGGCCGGCTTCGCGGCGGCCACCTGGCTCCGCGGCGTCGACATCGTCCACGTCCCCACCACGTTGCTCGGCATGGTCGACGCCGCCGTCGGCGGCAAGACGGGCATCAACACCGACGCGGGCAAGAACCTGGTCGGCGCGTTCCACCAACCGCTGGCGGTGCTGGTCGACTTGGCGACCCTGGAAACGTTGCCGCACAACGAACTCGTCGCCGGCATGGCCGAGGTGGTCAAGGCCGGATTCATCGCCGACCCGGTGATCCTCGATCTCATCGAGGCCGACCCCGACGCCGCCGTCGACCCCGCGGGTGACGTGCTGCCGGAACTGGTCCGGCGCTCGATCGCCGTCAAGGCACACGTCGTCGCCGCCGACGAGAAGGAGTCGGAGCTGCGCGAAATCCTCAACTACGGCCACACTTTGGCGCACGCGATCGAGCGCAGGGAGCGCTACGAGTGGCGCCACGGGGCCGCGGTATCGGTAGGCCTGGTGTTCGCCGCGGAGCTGGGCCGGCTCGCCGGCCGGCTCGACGACGCGACCGCGCGGCGCCATCGCACCGTGCTGTCGGCGCTCGGCCTGCCGGTCAGCTACGACGCGGACGCGCTGCCGCAGCTGCTGGAATACATGGCGCAGGACAAGAAGTCGCGGGCCGGCGTGCTGCGGTTCGTGGTCCTCGACGGGTTGGCCAAGCCGGGACGGCTGGCCGGCCCCGACCCGGCGCTGCTGGCGGCGGCGTACGCGGGAGTGTGCGGCGAAGAGGGGGCCCGATGACCGTGACCGTGCAAGTCATCAACGGCCCCAACCTGGGCCGGCTGGGCCGCCGGGAGCCGGACGTCTACGGGGACACCACGCACGACCAGCTGGCCGAGCTCATCGAGCGGGAGGCCACCGCCCTCGGCCTGAAAGCCGTTGTGCGCCAAAGCGATGACGAAGCCCAGCTGCTGGATTGGATCCATTCGGCCGCCGACGCGGGCGAGCCGGTGATCCTCAACGCCGGCGGCCTGACCCACACCTCGGTGGCGCTGCGCGACGCGTGCGCCGAGTTGCGCGCGCCCCTGATCGAGGTGCACATCTCCAATGTGCATGCCCGCGAAGAGTTTCGCCGCCACTCATACCTCAGCCCGGTGGCGACCGGGGTGATCGTCGGGCTGGGCGTCCAGGGCTATTTGCTTGCCCTGCGCTACCTGGCGGAAGCCGCGCCGAACTAACCCCTGTCTCTTATACACATCTGA
>NZ_LATC01000092.1:0-19172 GCF_001414075.1 Mycobacterium sp. UM_11
ATGTGTATAAGAGACAGCGCTCATCCCGCGGGCCCGCGCCAAGATCAGCATGCGGGTCGCGCCCGGCGGCGACGCCGCGGCGCATCTGGACGCGTTGACGTCGCACCTGCACCAGCACGTGCCGTGGGGCGCGCGCCTGACCGTCACCCGCGGCGACATCGGCGAGCCCTACGCCATCGATGCAAGCGGCCCGGTGTACGGCGCCGCGCGCGCCGCGTTCCGGCAGGCGTGGGGCACCGATGCGATCGACATGGGCATGGGCGGCTCCATCCCGTTCATCGCCGAGTTCGCCGAGGCCTTCCCGCAAGCCAAGATCCTGGTCACCGGCGTCGAGGACCCAAACACCCAGGCGCACAGCATCAATGAGAGCCTGCACCTCGGCGTGCTGGAACGCGCCGCGATCGCCGAGGCCCTACTGCTGGCCAACCTGGGCTGACGGGCGCCCGTGTATCAACCGGTTACGGCCGCTGAGATACGGCGTTGTTGTTTCCCGTCTTCTCGATCCTCGGTGAGCCCGAGTGGTAGGTCACATCCCTCGACTCCACGACGCCGCGTAACCCCAACCGGGACAATTGAACAGCTCGGAGGCAGAGGTCCCGGTGCCATAAACACCGGGGCCTTTCTGCTGCCCACCCCAACCGAGGGAGCGAGCCCGCTATGACCGAGATCAAATCTAGACGCCCACGGCAGGGGCAACGCAAGACATGCACCGCGAAAGCTGTGACCGCTAAAGCGATGAGAATAAGCAGTATCGCTCATTCATCTGCCGAGTCGTGGGCAACGAGCTTGCCGCAACTCAGCGAGTATGCGACGCATTAGGCCGGACGGGCCCGGTGTCCAGATGCGTTCAGCCGCAGTCGCATCAGGGACGCATAATCGGAGAACCAGCGCCTTGCCGATTAGCTGGGGTTGGCAGCCCGCGACGGTCGGGTCAGCTGCAACCAGCGGCAGCGGAACACCCTTGGACGAGAACGGAGTCGGTCAGGCCGCAGCCGCTACGACCCGCGCGTAGTTCACCAATTGATGAACCCGTGCCATAGCGTCTGGGTCGCTAACTGGGATCGCTGTCGAATGGTAAAACCCAGGCCCCTGCACCGTGACCTGAATATGGCCCACCATATGGCTGTCTTTCATGAGCAGAAAAAGCAGTCCCAGCAGGCAAAACCACACAAAGATGATGCATAGGACGACACCCACGGTCGAGATGCTTTCCTCCCAGCGCCACATGTCAGTCACAGTCCACACCGAACCGCGCAGTGGATGCGGTCCAGTAGGGGTCATCACCCAGTGCTGAGAGAAAGAGATGTCACCGAGCGTCCCTAGCCACTGCTCGGGCGGCCCGCCCTGGTAATGATTCAACCCTCCCACGAGGCCGATTAAAGCACGGACGCCGAACCGCTCGGAGTGAATCCGGCGGGACCGCGTTTGGGTACTGCACGCTGTGGTTTGCGCTGTGTAGCAGAGGGGTCGGGCACGAAACGGCAACGGGTGCAGGGGTGGCAGGCGGCACCCAGGGAACGCTGCTGTTTGGTTCCGAGAGATGTTCGAGTCAACGTCGGCATAGTCAATCCCAGGCGGCGCAGAGTGCGGGTGAGGCCTAATGGTTGAACATGTGTGAGATCTCGTTTCTCTTCTGAGACAGCTGATTCTCGATGTAGAGGCCGTTTGCTACGGATAGCGCCAGAACCAGCACGGCAACAACGCGGACCCACTTCGCCGCACGCATGAAGAAAGCGACAGCTGTGCCCGCCGCTACGACGGCAACCCCGGTCCACACCGGACCCGAACCCGTTATGAGGCTGACTGATTGCATCGACATCACCAGCCCGACGACAACAAGCACGCAGACGCCAATCGCAACCGCAGTCTTCTTGCTGGTGTTAGATGGCGCCCCTGCGGGTCCGCTCCATGCAGCGCCGTTCCAATAGATCTGTTTACTTGGATCCGATGGGTCGGGATACCACCCAGGCGCGGGTGACGGTGCGGTCATAGACTTCCCCCTTTTCCGAGATAATCAGGAATTTACAGGCCGGAGTCGTATAAATAGGCGGAATGGGCAACCGCTGCAGATTGGTTCCGCCACATCCTTAGCCGGCCTAAAGGATTGACGAGACAGGGCGGGAAGGAAAGTCTTGACTGAGCTCGATTGACGTAAAAGGTGAGGCAACCGTGGGCGCCGCGGACGCGGCAGAGGGAGGCACCGACAAAGCGGATGCGGCTTGCCCTGATCGAAGCAGAGGCCGATGCCGAAGCCGCCGAGGCCCTGCTGCTGGCCAACCTGGGCTGACGAGTGGCCTTACGTACCAACCGGTTACGGCCGCTGAGATACGGCGTTGTTGTTTCCCGTCTTCTCGATCCTCGGTGAGCCCGAGTGGTAGGTCACCGCGTTGTCGTTGCCCAAGACGCTGATGGTGTCGGCGCTGTCGGATGCGACGCGATTCCCGCTGCCGAAGACCTCGAGCCTCTTGCAGTGGCCGGTGACCGTGTAGTTGTTGTTGTCGCCGTCCAGCTTCAGGTTTCCGTTGTTGCAGTCGATCTTGTCCCTCGCGCCGCTATTGATCATCACGAGGTTCCCCTGCACGGTGGTGCCGGAGTGGCTCAAGAAGAATCCGATCGCGAACACCGCTACGACCGAGCACGCTCCCAAGATCACCTTGCCCCGCGGCGTGTTCAGTGACTTCACGAAATCCGCGAACGCGCGTAGGCCGCCGGATTGCCCGTCGTTCGCCGTGCCGAACGGCTGCGGCGTGGGCCCGTTGCCCTGGCCGGCGCCATGCTCGAGCTTGCGAATGTATTGCTCGGGGTCGTTCGCGTCCACGGCTAGATGATCCGCTTCGCGCGGTGTGCAGCGCAACGGTCTGCCGGCAAGGGCGGCATCAACCCGTCACGGCCAGGGGAAGCCGGGCGCCGGGGGCGGAACCTGGGACGGATCGGCTTCCGCGAAGTGATACACCGGGCCCGACGGCCCGTTCTCAACGGTTACGGCGAACCAGTGGCACACACTCAGGTCGAATCCCGGGGGTATCGGTACCGTGTATCCCCACTTCTGGCCCGGGCAGTAGTGCCAATACGACGGGCCGGCCTCGGCGGGTGCGGCCAAACCCATGCCGGCCACGGCCACGCCGCCCGAAAGCAGCGTGGCTGCAATGACCCGCCGCAAAGAGCGAGGTGCGTTCATCTGATGGTCCTTTCGTTGCTGATTGTGCCGCACGCCGAAGCGCACCGCTGGCGAAATTTTCGGCGTTCGCTCGCGCTACCGATCTCAACCTGGTTGACGTGCACACCGGTGTAGAAGTTGCCGAAGCTCCGGCGTTGGCGCAGAGTACGCGTCAGCGGGGGCGGCAGAAGGGAGCACTTATGAAGTCACAAATCGCTGCGGCCTCCGCACTGTTGGCGTCAGCGATAACTGCGCCGGGTGCACAAGCCGCACCGGGCGATGCGGTGGTGTACACCGTGACCTCGGACGCGCCGTTGGCGGCGGTGTCGTACATCGACGCGACCGGTGCGCTGCAGATGGTGACCAATCAGCCTGTGCCGTGGTCGATCTCATTCACCAGCAAGGACACCAGTCCCGCGGCGGTGCTCACCGTCGCCGCGAACCCGACCGGCCAGAAGACGACCTGCACGATCACGGTCAATGGGACGGTGAAGGACACCAAGTCGACGACGGGCACGGGTGAAGCCGGCCTGGCGCAGTGCGCCGCCTAACCGGGGGCGGCTCAGACTGATAGGTCGCGGCGCAGCTTGGCGACGTGGCCGGTGGCCTTCACGTTGTATTGAGCGACGGCGATCTTGCCCTTCTCGTCGACCACGAACGTCGAGCGGATGACGCCCTGCACGGTCTTGCCGTACATCTGCTTCTCGCCGTAGGCGCCCCAGGCCGTCAACACCTTGCGGTCGGGATCCGACAGCAGCGGGAACGTCAGCTTCTCGGCGTCGCGGAACTTGGCCAGCTTCTCGGGCTTGTCGGGGGAGATGCCGATGACGTCGAGGCCAGCGTCACTGAGTTCGTGCAGGTTGTCACGGAAGTCGCAGGCCTGCTTGGTGCAGCCCGGCGTCGACGCGGCGGGGTAGAAGTACACGATGAGGCGACGGCCCTTGTAGTCGGACAGCGACACCGTGTTGCCGTCGGCGTCGGGCAGGCTGAAGGAGGGCGCTTTGTCACCCGGCGCAAGCCGCGTGGTCTCGGCCAATTCTGGGCCCCTTTCTGTTCACCGGAGCGTTGGGGTTATCGCCAGCTGATCTAGGGTAGTGCCTCAGGTGCATCAGGCCGATTGGGAGGACAGACACGTGGCGGACCGGGACCCCGAGGCCATCAAGCGCGACATCGACGTCGCTCGCGACCAGCTGGCGGCGACCGTCGACTCGCTGGCCGTGCGAGCCAACCCGCGCCGCCTGGCCGACGACCTGAAGGTCAAGGTGGTCGAGTTCGCCAAGAAGCCCGCGGTGACCATCTCGCTGGCCGGGGTCGGCGTCCTGGTGGTCGTGGTCGTGGTGCACCGGGTTCGCAACCGCTGACCCCTCAGGTCATGCCGGCGCCCGTGCCGCTCTGAACGTGCACCGGGAGGTCGTCGGCCCAGGGCTGCGTCGTGACCATGTCCTCGACCTCGACGTAGCCGCGTTCGAATTCGCCGGTGGCCGCGTCCACCAGCCGGTACTCCTGCCGCTGGAGGTGGATGGGCTGCGCGTCCAGGATCACCACCCGAACGTCGCCGGGCTGGAAGTTGCAGCGCCGCTGTAGCGCCTCGATGAGGCATTCGTTGTGCATGTGCCCGTCGCCGAAGTTCCAGCCCAGCACCATCGCGCACAGCACCTCGCCCTCGCACAGGTTGTAGTCGTCCTCGTCGTAGTCGGCCAGCGCGCGGTGCACGAGGGTGAACAGCGCGCGGCCGTGGGTGTTCATCCCGCGGAACGCCATGGCCAGGTGCAGCGGGACCAGGGTCTCTTCCTTGGAGCCGTACAGCCGCTCGAGCTGCAGGTGCTGCATCGGCCCCAGCGCGCGCGAGCCGGTGCGGAACTTGTCGTCGACCGACGGCTTGACGCACCACACGGTGGTGTCCCAGTTGCCCGCGTAATACCGCATGCCCGGCAGGAAGGACACCTTGCGGGGGTAGAGGTTTCCGACGACGACGACGCCGGCGATGACGACGAACAGGATCGCCACCGGCACCGGGTTGGCCAGGTCGGACAGCCCGAGGGATGCGTGCGCGACGAACAGCGAGAGCACCCCGAAGATCATGAAGACGTTCCACTCCAGCGGCACCCCCATCGGGAAGGCCAGCAGGATGTTCAGGTGGAAGACGATCATCACGAACGCGGCGACGGCCGTCGGCCAGCCGCCGTGCGAGAAGAGCAGCGCCAGCGGCACCAGGCCTTCCACGGCGGTGGAGAAGTGCGCGATGAATCCCGCGAGCGCGCTGGGCCGCAGGTCGTCCGGATAGCGCTTGAACATCGACCGCTTGAGCGCGCCGGAGGGGATGAACGGGTTGTTCGCCAGCATCGTCGAGATCACGAACGGGAAGTGCCGGTTGAGTTTTGAGGTGGCCGCTCCGAGCCAGATCACCATGAAGACGACCTTGGCCCCGATGATGGAGTCCGCCCCGGCGAACAGGAAAACCAAAGCCAGCGGCGCGTAGACCTCGCCGCGGGCGGCCAGGAAAATCACCTTGTCCCGCAGGCCGACGACGGCCAGCACGGCCAGGATCGCGACGGTGTGCCAGGCCGCCAAGACGCCAATGTTCGTGTGCAGGGCCGGGATTGGGCCGGTTCCGTCGGACACCAGCGCGATGGCGAGCAGCACCAGCAGCGCGCCGTAAAGCATCGCGTCGATCGGGCTGCGGACGCTGCCCTTGGTCAGCGGCACCCGGTCGGGCCACGGCGGCAAGCGGATGGTGCCGGGCCGCAACCAGTACAGGATCGAGCCCATCGGCGGGAAGTACCGGCCGGCCAGCGGACCGAAGCAGCAGCCGAGGCCGATCACCTCGAACAGCATCGTGTACAGCACGGCCTTCTCGAACACGATCGGTTCCGACCACCACGCGGCGACGCCCGTGAAGCTGCCGATGCCGGTCGTGCACCACCCGAACACCCAGCCGCCGAGGATGTACAGCGCGATCTTCACGCCATACATCACGTGCATGATCAGCGGGGTGCCGAAGCCGTTCTCGGCGATGTGGCGCACCATCGGCACGATCCGCTGCGCGCGGGTCTGCTTGCTCCATTCGGCCACGTCGACGACGGGCAGATTCGGCTGGATGAACCCCATTGCAGCTCCTTCGACGCGGCTCGTTTCCAGGGGCAATCGCTGTGAAGGAGAAGCTACCGGCAGATTCTTTCCCGCGGCGAGCAATTAAGGCGAAAAGTGGTGTGGCCGCGGGAGCTAGTCACAGTCGTTCAGAGGACTTTCGGCACTAGTGAACACGAACATGAGGGTTTTTAGCTGGGAGGTGACTCGGCGGATCTCAAATAACCGCCAGGTTCTCGGCACATAGGTGGGTTGAATCGAAGGAGATTTCGATGTCTGACGCAGCCGAACCAGTTGGCGAAACATTGCGCGATGAGGACCTTAAGAGCGAGAAGCAGATCAGCCGTCGATCGATACGCACGGCCGCCGCCGCCGCTACTGGCGCGGCCATCGCCGCCGGTGCAGCATCAATGCTTGGCGGCGCGACCGCGCCATCAATGCAGGCGGACGAGCAACCCGGCCGTACAGTGGCGTCGACGGTGATCGTGGCAAACGGGGTCGACCTGACAGACGGAGATTTGACTTCCCCGAGCGAGGTGGGACCGGTTATACCAACTGATATGACGGATATGAAGGGGAACGCATGTCCGGTTGGTGGGGACGAATGGAAGGGTGTTAACGCCGACGGGCAGTGCACGAAGAAGGATAAGTACCCCTGGCAGTAACAGATATGCCAATAAAGTGGCTTGATCAGACATCATCTCCCAAGACAGGCCTAGACAATTTCCAAAGAATACAGTTTAGCGACCATCCTCAGCCCACTCGACCCAGCTGCCTTTTTCAGCGCGCACTGGGAGAAGCGTCCTTACGTTGGGGTCAGAAATGCGCCTACTTTCTATTCGGGGCTTTTCTCTGTCGCAGACATAGACGCGGCCCTTCAGCTGACATGTATTCATTCATCTGGTGACGACGTAGCACTCGTGAAAGCGCATGACGGTGAATCATCCACTCTACCATTGCCGCGTGCCTGGGATGGAACGCCCGACATTTACGCCCTATACAATGCTTACAATTCGGGATACACGATCATTATTAACCGGCTCCAGGCGCGTTGGGGACCCATCGCAATATTATGTAGGAGCCTGGAGGAATCGCTACGGCATCCAGTAAACATTAATTTATACTTTACTCCTCGGCATTCCCAAGGGTTCAGTCCTCATTTCGATGATCATGACGTCTTCATTCTCCAGTTAGCGGGGGAGAAGCGCTGGCTGCTTTATGATTTCCAGTCTAAAGCGCTCCCTCTCGCAACCGCCGACCGACCGGTGTTGAAAGATGAGATCGGTCAGCCCCGAGAGGAGATCCTCTTGGAATCGGGGGATGTCCTTTATATCCCACGTGGACATATTCATGAAGCGTTGAGCACAAGCGGTTCGTCGTTGCATCTGACCGTCGGTGTCAACGTTTTCCGCTGGGTTGACTTGCTTGAGGAAGCACTCCGCGTTGCCGCCGCCGAGAATGTGCGTCTTCGCGAGGCGGTACCTTCAAGTTTGTTACAACCGGGTATGCCCACCAGGGAAGTCATGGGCCCGCTCCATGAAGTGCTCAGAATGCTGCCATGGGACCGATATGGATCGGCCGCCATCGGTCGGCTAACGGAGCGCATGTACGAGGGACGGTCTCCGGCGCCGGATGGTCATTTTCTTTCGCTTGATCGGATTCATGAGGTTGACTCGACAGCTGTGTTTTTGCGACGGTCAGGTATGACCTGCTCGGTGTCGGTCAGTGAAGGGCAAGCCTGCATACAATTTCCGGGAAATAAGGTCACAGGTCCGCTCTCTATTGAACCAGCGTTGAACGTCATCGCGAAGATGGAACGCTTTTCTGTGCAAGACTTGCCGGGATTCCTCACTGAAGAGGCCAAGTTGGTATTGGTTCGCCGGCTCGTTCGGGAGGGGCTCCTTTCAATCGCAGAGTCGGATCCACAGCTCACCGCAATGCCCTGAGTTGGTGGTGGCGATGATTCCAGTGTTTGGTGTCTGACTCTGGCCATTCTGGGGTCTTGCTCTGCAGCGACAGCAGGACTTGGGCTTGTCTCGTCAGCCAGAAGATGTGCGGTTTGACGTGCAGTCGTAGCGGCTGCAGCCTGACGTGGGCGCAAGACGAACGGCGGGCCTGGCGCAGATTCAACGTTCGGCCAACATGATTCAGACGACGGGTTTGCCGCCTGACCAGCGGCGGTTCAATGGTGCGCCGTCAGGGTTTCGAACCCCGGACCCGCTGATTAAGAGTCAGCTGCTCTACCAACTGAGCTAACGGCGCTTTCGACGGCCGAGACCGCGTACGCGACAATAACAGGGTCCTGCCGCGGAGTGAAATCCCGCGATTTCTCCTGCGGTAGCCACCCAGGAGGGCCCGCGGGGGCGTCGGCGCCGCCGAGCGGCGGAAGCGACTGCGGCGCAACGTCTCTCAGAAGAGCGTCCCGCAGTACGGCGCGCGATCCGTGCTGAAGGCGGCATCCAGGTCCCGGATCGCACCCGGGCGCTCTTCGGTGATCCGGCCGGCTCGCAGGAGCTCAGAGGCGGGGTGCGCGCCCAGGTAGATCGTGGCCAGGTCGGCCAGGCCGATCTTGACGTCGGTGGGCCCGTCGTGCGGGGTGCATTTCCCCACGCCGTCGCGGGCCTGCAGGAGAAACCGGCCGCCGGCCAGGTCGAGGGGGTCGGTGACCTCGAGTGCGAGATCAATATCCGCGGCGTACGCGCGGGTGCCAAGCACCTCGGGCACGTCGTTGATGCGCACCCAGAGGAAATCGCTGACGCCGGTGGTTTCGGCGGCCCGCAGGTCGGTGAGCTTGAGAGGCAGCGGGTCGTCGACAGGCAGGTCGATCTCGACGGTGTTGAACATCTCCAGGACCAGCAACGTCTGCAGTAATTCGGTGTGGGCCTCGTCGGTGATGGGGCAGAAGTCTTCGACCACCACGGTGCCCAGCGGCGGCCGGTAGCCGTGATCCGCCTCACCGACGACGCGGTAGGTCAGGAAGCCGTCCGGGTGGATCGTGTAGTTCAGCGCGGTCCCGTTGCCTCGCTGCGTCAGCAGGTCTAGCAGGTGATCCGCCCACCACGCCTCGTCCCGGGCGACCGCGCCATTCGTTGTGGCACACCATCGTTCGTAGATTTCCGGCAGGTGGCTTTTCGCCTCCGCGGCGGTGATCTCCCGAGCGCGGATCTCCTTCGGCGGCGTCCGCAGCTTGGCGAACCGGCGGTCGATCGAGTAGCTGCGCAGGTAACTGCCCACGCCGGCGCCGAAGCCGTCGTACATCGCGGTCTGGGTCGGCACGCCGAAGACGATCGGATAGCCCCGCTCGATCAGGATGCCCAGCCCCTCGGCGCTGAGCTGTCCCCACACGCCCTTGCCCTGATGTGTGGACGCGACGGCGATCATCGTCAGCCACGCGGCTCGCAGGCTCGCGCCGCCCGGCACGGTCAGCTGCGTGGGATAGATGATCGACGTGCCCACCAGGAATGGCTGCCCCGGATCGGAGACGTCCTCGGCCACCAGAATGTCGTCGACGTCGACGCGGCGTTTCCACGCCTCGATGCCGCGTGGGTCGACCGGATCGCCGAACGTGCGGGCCTGATTTTCGTAAACGGCGGCCAGGTCGTCTTCGGTTGGATGTCGCATGCTGATGGCGTCGTTTTTCGAGTTCAAGGCTCATCCAATCCGCTTATAGCCCAGCCGAACCGGCGCTCCGCAGAGCGAATGCCGTACTGAGGGTGCCCCTTTGAGTCCGATACCCGAGCCGTGGATAACCAAACATGGCCGCCGTCCCAACTGCATATGGGTCAGGTCGTCGCGTTCGGGTATAGGGATACGCCGGGGGATTCCTACCGGAAGGGACCGAAGATGCTGCAAGCGATCACCCGACTTGCCATCGCCGCGCCGCGCCGCGTCATCGCGGTTGCGGTCTTGGTCCTGGTGGGAGCGGCGATCTTCGGTCTGCCGGTGATCAAGAGTTTGTCCGGCGGCGGCTTTCAGGACCCGACTTCGGAATCCGCCCGGGCGTCCGGCGTCCTTCGCGATAAGTTCAACCAAACGGATCAGCAAATGCTGATCGTGGTAACCGCCCCCGCCGGCGCTCAAAGCGATCAGGCGCGGCGGGTCGGCTTGGACATCGTCGACCACCTGCGCCGATCGCCGTGGGTGTTGAACGTGTCGTCGGCGTGGACGTCGTCGCCGCAGGCCGCCGCCCAACTGATCAGCAAGGACCAAAAATCCGGAATGGTGGTGGCCGGCCTGAAGGGCGGGGAGAACGACGCCCAGAAATACGCCAGCCGGCTCACCGACCAATTGGTGCACGACCGCGACGGTGTCACTGTGCGCGCCGGGGGCATGGCGGTGGCGTATGCCCAGATCAACGACCAGAACGAGCGCGACCTGCTCTTGATGGAATCGATCGCGATCCCGCTCAGCTTCGCGGTGCTGGTCTGGGTGCTGGGCGGCGTGGTGGCGGCCGCGCTGCCGATCGTGCTGGGCACCCTCGCGATCGTCTGCACCATGTCGGTGCTGCGGCTGATCAGCTTCGCGACCGACGTGTCGACCTACGCACTGGACCTGAGCATCGCGATGGGGCTTGCCCTGGCGATCGACTACAACCTGCTGATCATCAGCCGTTTCCGCGAGGAGCTGGCGCGCAGCGGCGACCGCGAGCGCGCGCTCGTGCGGACCATGGCCACCGCCGGCCGGACGGTGTTGTTCTCGGCCACCACCGTCGGGTTGTCGATGGCCGTGATGGCGGTCTTCCCGATGTACTTCCTCAAGTCGTCGGCCTACACGATCGTGGTCACCGCGGTCATCGTCGCGGTCGCGGCGGTGGTGGTCACCCCGGCGGCGATCGCGCTGCTGGGTCCCCGGCTGGACTCGCTGGACGGCCGCCGTGTGCTGCACCGCATCCTGCACGGGCAGCGGTCGTTCCGCGACCACGCGCACAAACCGCTCGAGGAGCAGTTCTGGTACCGGTCGACCCGGTACGTGGTGCGCCACGCCATGCCGGTCGGCCTGAGCGTCGTGGCGTTGCTGCTGTTGCTGGGGGTGCCGTTTTTGGGCGTGAAGTGGGGGTTCCCCGACGAGCGCGTGCTGCCGCGGTCGGCGTCGGCGCGCCAGGTCGCCGACATGTTGGACAACGACTTCGCCAACGGGTTCGGCAACGGGGTCACCGTCGTCGTGCCCGACGCCCGCGGCGCGGGCCCCGCGGATCTGGATCACTACGCCGCCGAGCTGTCCCGGGTGTCCGGCGTGTCCGCGGTCACCGCACCAACCGGGACGTTCGTCGCCGGGAGCCGGGTCGGCCCGCCCGCCGGGCCCACCGGCGCCGCCAACGGCACCGCGTTCCTCACCGTGGCCAGCAGCGCGCCGCTCTACTCGGCGGCCTCGAACACCCAGCTCGACCGATTGCACCAGGTCGCCGGGCCCGCGGGGCGGGCGGTCGAGATGACCGGGTTGGCGCAGATCAACCGCGACAGCGTCGGCGCGATCACCAAGCGGCTGCCCGTGGTGTTCGGGCTGATCGCCCTGATCACCTTCGCGTTGCTGTTCTTGCTGACCGGCAGCGCCTTGCTGCCTCTGCAGGCGCTGGCGTGCAATCTGCTGTCGCTGACGGCCGCGTTTGGGGCGATGGTGTGGATCTTCCAGGACGGCAACCTCGGCGCCTTGGGGACCACCCCCAACGGGACGTTGAACGCCAACATCCCGGTGTTGTTGTTCTGCATCGCGTTCGGTCTGGCCATGGACTACGAGGTGTTTCTGGTCTCGCGGATCCACGAATACTGGCTGGCGTCGCAGGCGAGTCAGGAGACGCCGCCGACGCCGGCCGAGGCGCGTGCAGCCACGGACGAGAGCACGGCCCTGGGCATCGGCGGCATCGGCCGGGTGGTGACCACCGCGGCGGTGGTGATGTCGATTTCGTTCGCCGCGTTGATTCCCGCGCACGTGTCGTTCATGCGGATGCTCGGCGTCGGGCTGACCCTGGCCGTGCTGGCCGACGCCACGCTGGTGCGGATGGTCCTGGTGCCCGCGTTCCTTCACCTGCTCGGTCGGTGGACGTGGTGGGCGCCCAAACCGCTGCAGAGGCTGCGGGAACGCTTCGAGACGGGTGAAGCGGAACTCCGCGACAGGGTCGGCCAACCGGCCTGAGCGCGCCGGCGCGTGACACCTGATCACGCACCTGTCAAGGTCGGCATGCGAACACACAAAACGCATTACAATGCATGCACTGTTTCTGGTCAGCGGTGACCAACGGGATCAAATTCGTGGAAGGTCACTCGATGACGCCTTTGCGCAGACGACGATCGTGGCTGGCTGCCGCGATCGCTTCGGTTGCTGTGTTCGGCGTCGCCTGCGGTGGCAACCACACCGCGGCGCCGGCGAAAGTGATCTTCGACAAGGGCACCCCCTTCGCCGACCTGCTGGTGCCGAAGCTCACCGCCTCAGTAACCGACGGCGCCGTCGGCGTCACCGTCGATGCGCCGGTGACCGTCAGCGTCGCCGACGGCGTCCTCGCGTCGGTCACCATGGTCAACGAGAACGGCAAGTCGATCGGCGGCCAGCTGAGCCCCGACGGGCTGCGCTGGTCCACCACGGACCAGCTCGGCTACAACCGGCGCTACACCCTGAGCGTCAAGGCGTTGGGCATGGGCGGCGCGGCGAGTAGGCAGATGACCTTCCAGACCAGCTCACCCGCCCACCTGACCATGCCCTACGTCGCCCCCGGCGACGGCGAGGTCGTCGGCGTCGGCGAGCCGGTGGCGATCCGGTTCGACGAGAACATCGCGGACCGCGCCGCGGCGCAGAAGGCCATCAAGATCACCACCAACCCGCCGGTCGAGGGCGCGTTCTACTGGCTCAACAATCGCGAAGTGCGTTGGCGCCCAGAGCATTTCTGGAAGTCCGGCACGGCCATCGATGTGGCGGTCAACACCTACGGCGTCGACCTGGGTGACGGAATGTTCGGCGAGGACAACGTCAAGACCCACTTCACCATTGGCGACGAGGTCATTTCGACCGCCGACGACACCACCAAGACCGTGACCGTGCGCGTCAACGGCGAAGTGGTCAAGACGATGCCGACGTCGATGGGCAAGGACAGCACGCCAACCGCGAACGGTTTCTACATCATCGGTGGGCGGTTCAAGCACATCATCATGGACTCGTCCACCTACGGCGTTCCGGTCAACTCGCCCAACGGATATCGCACCGAGGTGGACTGGGCCACCCAGATGTCCTACAGCGGCGTCTTCGTGCACTCCGCGCCCTGGTCGGTCGGCGCCCAGGGGCACACCAACACCAGCCACGGCTGCCTGAACGTGAGCCCCAGCAACGCCGAGTGGTTCTACGACCACAGCAAGAGCGGCGACATCGTCGAGGTCATCAACACCGTGGGGTCGACGCTGCCGGGCACCGAGGGGCTGGGCGACTGGAACGTCCCCTGGCCGCAGTGGAAAGCGGGCAACGCCAACACCTGAGGCGCTCAGCCGACCTTCTGCCAGACCCCGCAGTTTCTGGTCATGAATGCCCGGTCGGTCGGCAGGATCTGCACCGCCTGGGGACCGTCGTTGACGTTGTTGTCGATGACGTCGTTGGTGTTCAGGCTGCGCAGCCTGGCCCAATAACACCCGCTCTTGCCGGCGCTGCGATAGGTGCCCGGTTCGATGTCGGTGCCGACGATGAACGTGCCGTCCGACTCGATGGTCGTTTTCGGCCCGGGCGGGGGCGGCGGGGTTACGGTCACCGTCACCGTCTTGGTTTCCGCGGGCAGGGTCGAGGTGACGGTGGCCGCCGGGTGGCTGGCCCCGCCGCAGCCCGCGAGCAACACGGCGCAGACCGCGACGGCTGCTCGGATCTGTGGGTTCGGCGGCACGGCCCGCTGTCCCTTCCGCTCACGGGTGCAAACGCGTGGGTCGTCGAGGACCCGAGCGGGCGGGAAGGCAACGCCTCCCAGCCGATTGGGGTGGCTGACGGGGCTCGAACCCGCGACATCCAGGATCACAACCTGGTGCTCTACCAGCTGAACTACAGCCACCATTGCCGCCAACGAGCGGCGACGTCGATACTAACCGGTCGGTGGCTCCGGGGCCGAATCGATTGGTCCCGATGCGCCGTCGCCGCCGCCCAGATCGGCGACCACCGCCTCGATCTCGCTGGTAGACGGTCCCGGCGGCGCCACGAACGCCGTGCGACGGTAAAACCGCAGCTCGTTGATGGATTCGTGGATGTCGGCGAGCGCCCGGTGGGCGAGGCCCTTCACCGGCTGGCCGAAGTAGATCCGCGGATACCAGCGCCGGCAGAGCTCCTTGATCGAGCTGACGTCGATCATCCGGTAGTGCAGGAACGAGTCCAGCGCGGGCATGTCGCGGGCGATGAAGGCGCGGTCGGTGGCAATCGAATTGCCCGCCAGCGGCGCCGTCTTCGGTTGCTTGACGTGCTGGCCCACGTAGTCGAGCACCATCGCCTCGGCGGTCGCCAGGTCGACGGTGGACGCCCGCACCTCGTCGATCAGCCCTGAACGCGAATGCATTTCGGTGACGACGTCGATCATCGACGACAGCGCCGCGTCGTCGGCGTGGATCACGACGTCGACTCCGTCGCCCAAAATGTTCAAATCGGCGTCGGTGACCAGGGCCGCGATCTCGATCAATTTGTCCGAGCCGAGATCCAGCCCGGTCATCTCGCAGTCGATCCACACCAACTCGTCACGCACAGCGCTCACACTAGGCCCCCGCGGCGCTCACGCCGCCCGTCGCCCCGCCGGAGAAGTAGTGTGAGCGGTGCCGGACTGCATGCCGAACCACTCGAAGGGCGCAGCACGATGAGCACCGAATCGGCGGAGACACCCGCGCGCCGGATCGCCAACGGCTACGCCGTCGACGGGCAGGCGCTCGAATTGGGCACGGTGGTCGTCGACGGGGCGGCCGACCCGACCGCGCAGATCCGCATCCCGCTGGCCACGATCAACCGGCACGGTCTGGTGGCCGGCGCCACCGGGACCGGGAAGACCAAGACGCTGCAGCTGATCGCCGAACAACTCAGTGCGGCCGGTGTCGCGGTGCTGATGGCCGACGTCAAGGGTGATCTGTCCGGTCTGGCGCGGCCGGGGGAGGCCAACGACAAGACCGCCGTGCGCGCCAAAGACACCGGCGACGACTGGGCGCCGACCGGGTTCCCGGTCGAGTTCCTGTCGCTGGGCACCGGGGGATTGGGCGTGCCGGTGCGCGCGACGGTGGCCAGCTTCGGCCCGGTTCTGCTGTCGAAAGTGTTGGGGCTCAACGCCACTCAGGAATCGACGCTGGGTCTGATATTCCATTGGGCTCAGCAGGCCAACCGCCCGCTGGTCACCCTGGACGATCTGCGCGCAGTCATCAGCCACCTGGCCAGCGACGCGGGCAAGGCCGACCTCAAAGACCTGGGCGGCGTTTCGTCGACGACCGCCGGGGTCATCCTGCGGGCGCTGGTGAACCTCGCCGCCGAGGGCGGCGACACCTTCTTCGGTGAGCCCAAGCTCGATCCCCAGGATCTGCTGCGCGTCGATGGCCAGGGGCACGGCATCGTTTCGCTGCTCGAGTTCAGCGGTCAGTCGTTACGCCCGGTGATCTTCTCCACGTTCTTGATGTGGGTGCTCGCCGACCTGTTCGCGGTGCTGCCGGAGGTCGGCGACGTCGACAAGCCGAAGCTGGTGTTCTTCTTCGACGAGGCGCACCTGTTGTTCGCCGATGCGTCGAAGGCCTTCCTCGAACAAGTCGAGCAGACCGTGAAGCTGATTCGCTCCAAGGGTGTCGGGGTGTTCTTCTGCACCCAGCTGCCCACGGACCTGCCCAACGACGTGCTCTCCCAGCTGGGCGCCCGAATCCAACACGCGCTGCGGGCATTCACGCCCGACGATCAGCAGGCGTTGAGCAAGACCGTGCGCACGTATCCGAAAACCGATGTCTACGACCTGGAGTCGGCGCTGACGTCCCTTGGTATCGGCGAGGCAGTCGTCACCGTGCTCTCCGAGAAGGGCGCCCCCACGCCCGTGGCGTGGACCCGGATGCGGGTGCCGCGCTCGTTGATGGCCTCGATCGGCACCGACGAGATCACGAAGGCGGCGAAAGCCAGTCCGCTGCAGGCGAAGTACGGCCAGACGGCCCAACGAGCGGCGCCGCCGCCCGATGTCGGTGCCCCGAGCGCGCCGCAGCCTCCAGCGCAGTCCGCCTACCCGCCGGTCCCTTCGAACGAGCCGCCCCCGCCGATGCCGCAGCCGGCGGAACCCAAGGGGCCCGCCTTGTGGGAGGACGTGCTCAGCAACCCAACCGTGAAGAGCGGGATCAACACCGCCATCCGTGAAGCGGTGAAAGGAATCTTCGGCACCGGCCGGCGCGGCCGGAAATAGCTAGCCGCCGCCGAGCTTCTTGTAGAAGCTGCCGACGATCGGCGCGACGATGGCGCGCGGCGCGTACCCACTGGCCACCGACATCGCCTTCGACGTCAAACCCGGAACGACGCGCATCTTGTTGCGCTCCAACGCATCCAGTGACAGCTGGGCGGTGTGCTCGGTCGAGATCCACAAGAAGTCCGGCACCAACCGTTCGACCAGCGAGCGTTCGGCGTCATCGGGGAGGTCGGTGCGCACGGGACCGGGCGCGAGTAGCGTGACGTGCACCCCCGAGTTGCGCAGCTCGCCGCGCAGCGATTCGCTGAAGGTGTTCGCGAACGCCTTGGTGGCCGCGTACGTGGCGTTGTAGGGAATCGGCGAATTGCCCGCCGCCGAACCGGAAATCAGGATGCCGCCGGCCCGGCGCTCGACCATGCCGGGCAGCACCGCCAGCGTAAGGTCGTGCACGCCCAGCACATTCAGCTGCAGCTGGGCTTTTTCCCCCGCCGGGTCCAGCGTGGCAACCGGACCGAACGTGGCGGTGCCCGCGTTCGCGCACAGGATCGAGATGGGCCGGGCCGCCAGTTCGTCGCACAGTTTCGCCCGCTCACCCGGGTCGGCCAGGTCGGCGGGCCGCACGTCGACCGCGACGCGGTACTTATCGGTCAGGCGGGCGGCCAGCTGGTTGAGCAGGTCTTCGCGTCGCGCGGTGACGATCAGGCTGTGTCCGCGCGCGGCCAGTTCGGTGGCCAGCGCTTCGCCGATATTCTGCGAAGCCCCGGTGACGACGGCGCGCGCCTCTGGGCTGGGAGCTGGGATCGGCATAAGGGCAATCGTAGACAGCGGGCGCAGCGCGGCTGGGCGCGGCGGGTGAGCTGCACATAGGCTGCCGGGCATGGCCCAGCCGTCGTCGCGTTCACTCACGCCGGTGCCATCGCGGGTGGTGGCGTGGGCGCTGTGGGACTGCGGCTCCACCGGACTGAACGCGATCGTGGCCACCTTCGTCTTCGCGGTGTATCTGACCAGCAGCGTGGGGGTGGGCATCTCCGGTGGCACCACCCCGGCGAGTTGGTTGGGCCGCGCCGCGGCCATCGCCGGGTTGACCGTCGCCCTGCTGGCGCCGGCGGTCGGCGTCTGGGTGGAGTCGCCGCGCCGCAGGCGGGTGGCACTTGGAGTGCTGACCGCGCTGGCGGTGGCGCTGACGTGCGGGATGTTCTTCATCCATAACCGCCCCGGCTACCTGTGGGCGGGGCTGGTGTTGATGGGAGCGACGGCGGCCTGTAGCGACCTGGCCAGCGTCCCGTATAACGCTATGCTGCGCCAACTTTCGACGCCGCAGACCGCCGGCCGGATCTCCGGCCTGGGCTGGGCGGCCGGCTACGCCGGCAGCGTCCTGCTCCTGCTCGTGGTCTACACCGGGTTCATCTCCGGGAAGGGCTCCGGACCGGATGCCACCCGAGGGCTATTGCACGTGTCCCTGCACGACGGCCTCTACGTCCGCGAGGCGATGCTGGTCGCGGCGGCGTGGCTGGCCATCTTCGCGCTGCCCCTGCTGTTCGTCGCGCACCGGCTGCCCGATTCGACCGAGGTGCACGAGCCGACGAGCATGCTCGGCGGCTACCGCAAGCTCGTCACGGAGGTCGCCGCCGAATGGCGGCGCGACCGCAACCTGGTGTACTTCCTGTTCGCCAGCGCGTTGTTCCGCGACGGGCTGGCGGCGATCTTCGCCTTCGGCGCCGTGTTGGGGGTCAACGTGTACGGCATCTCGCAGGGCGACGTCCTCATCTTCGGGGTGGTGGCCAGCGTGGTGGCGGCGGTGGGCGCGGTCGCCGGGGGATTCGTCGATCACCGAATCGGGTCGAAACCCGTCATCGTCGGGTCGCTGGCCGCGATCGTCACCCTGGGGCTGACGTTGATGCTGCTGTCCGGCTCGGTGGCCTTCTGGATCTGCGGCCTGCTGCTGTGCATGTTCATCGGCCCGTCGCAGTCGTCCTCACGCGCCCTGTTGCTGCAGATGGCCAAGCACGGCAGGGAAGGGGTCGCGTTCGGCCTGTACACGATGACCGGCCGCGCGGTCGCGTTCCTCGCGCCGTGGCTGTTCTCCGTATTCGTGGACGTATTCGGCGCCGTGCGCGCCGGGCTGGCCGGCATCTGCCTGGTGCTGACCGCCGGGCTGTTGGCGATGCTGGCGGTCCGGGTTCCGGCGCGCGGCGCGCTCGCGGCCGAACCGTCGTAGGGCGCTCAGCCCCTGCTGTCGCAGATCGTCAGCCCCACACCCACTCGCTTGCTCACCTGGACGCCGTCGATGGTGACCGAGCAGGTGACGTTGTGGCCGATGTTGACGATCGTCACGTTGGCCGGGTGCACCGCCGACTTGGACAGGCTGACCTCTTTGGTCCACGGCAGCGCGACGTTGAATTCGGTCTGGATGACGTCACCGCTGTCGACGTACATGATGCTGATCGCGCGGCCGTCACCGGCGACGCTGTAGACGATGTCCTGCATGGCGGCCGGCCCGGTGGACTCGGTGGGCGTGGGCGCGCCGGCGCTCGGCGGCACCGGAGCCCTGTCTCTTATACACATCTG
>NZ_LATC01000093.1:0-18973 GCF_001414075.1 Mycobacterium sp. UM_11
GATGTGTATAAGAGACAGCGGCCGACCGTTCGGGTGCCCGCATCGCGCTGGTGCTCGGCGACCGGGACATCGAGTCTCAGACGGTCGGGGTGAAGGATTTGACGACGGGGGACCAGGTCCCGGTGGCCGCGGAAGATGTTGTGGCCGAAGTGACCTCGTTACTCAATCGCTAATCAACTTGGCGCATAGCGCATTTCGGTCGCGCTAGTGTGGTTGGTTGGCCAAAAAGCAGCGCACCTGGGTGGCGGCGTCGTCCGGCTTGACTCCCATCTCCACCAGTCGCTGAACGATCTGCGCGGACGGCACCCCGCCGTCGAAATCCACCGCTATCACGTGGACGCTGGGGAACCAGTTCTCCGCGCTCACCCCGGGCGGCGGGGGCTTCGCGTCGCCCCCCAGGCATTGAACGTAGCCGTTGACGCCGGTATCGGCGTGAGCCGGCGCTGTCGCCGCCAGCGGCCCACCGATGGCCATCCCGACGGCCGCAGCGACATAGATGAAGCGCATGGGTGGGAATATACCGCGATCCGGCTCCCGAATCCGGGGAGCGGTCGAAGCGGCGATTAGCTTTTCTTGCTCGGAATGATGATCACGACGATCAGCGTGAGGATCGAGAAAAACAGCCCGAGAATTCCCCAGCCCAGCGGGTTGCGGCCCTTCATCATCGCGATTAACGCGCAGACAATTGCGGCGATCACGCTGCCGATGGCGACGAAGATGCCCTTGATGCCGCGCAGGATAAAGCCCGCCGCGACGGGGTCCGAACTCGCCAATATCACCGAATGCAACATGTCAGCGTCCTTTCGTGAGGGGCCCTGAGGTGATACCCGCCCGAATGCGCGACAAAACCGCGCAACAATATCGGTGCACGCGCGAATAGCGGATCTACCAGCGTCATCGCGCCGTCCGCCGGCTTAGCCGGCCGGATAACCGCGCCGAACCGTGCGATCCAGAATGCCCAAGGTCGCCCGCAATGCGCCCTCGGAGAGAATCGGGAAAATTCCGGCTTCCCGCCAGTGCGGGTCGATGTTCGACCAGTCGTAGAACGAGGTGACCACGGTGGCCGAGTTGTCCTCGGTCGGCTCGAGCCGATAGCCGTAGACATGACCGATCGGCGGGCGAATCTGGCCCAGCACCGTCCATGCGATCAGGCGATCCCGCTCGAATTCCCTGATGTCGACCGTGACGTCGTACCTGCCTAATTGCGGAAAGTCGTTCAACGCCTCGCGGTCCATGTGCACGACGAAGCGGTCACCGACACCACTCACCGGATTGCCCTCGGCGTCCTGCAGCATCCCGGACGAGTCGATGGCCACGTGGCCCTGCGGGTCGCACAGCACGGCGAAGATCTCGGGCGCGGACGCGGCAATGGTGCGCTGAACCTCGATGCGTTCGGTCATGAGCCCTCCGTTGTGCCCTGGCACAGGTTTCGTGATTGTAAATCTGGGCTGCTGTTCATTGTGCAGTCCATACCGAACGATCACGCTTCTTGCTGTGAACGCCCCTCTGATCAGGCCATCGTTTTGATCCACGGCCTGTGGATGACACCCCCGGCATGGGAGGACTGGATCGCGCGTTACCGCGCTCGCGGTTTCGGCCCTTAGCCCCGTGCCCGGGGAACTCGACTGACTCCTTTGACAACTTCGAACGAAAGCAACGGCCACCCATGACCACAGTGCGCGACGCCATCCTCGACCTGTTCCGCTCGCACAATCTGACCACCTGGTTCGGCAATCCGGGCTCGTCGGAATTGGCGCTGCTGCAAGACTTTCCCGACGACTTCCGCTACTTCCTGGGCCTGCAGGAGATGATCCCGGTCGGGATGGCCGACGCCTACGCGCAGGTCACCCGCCGCCCCGCCGTGGTCAACCTGCACACCGCCCCGGGCATGGGCAACGCGCAAGGCCAGATTTACAACGCCTACGTCAACAAGACGCCGCTGATCATCACCGCGGGCAACCAACGCCGCAATATGCAAAATCAGTACTGCCTGCTGACCAATCACGAACCCACCACGACACCAAAGCCATTCGTGAAATGGGCTGCCGAGCCGGCCATCGCTAGTGAGTCCCCGGCCGTGCTGGCTCGGGCCATCCACCTGGCCACCACCCCGCCGATGGGCCCGGTGTTCGTCTCGCTGCCGATGGACGACATGCCGATCGAGCTGACCGACGGCCAGCTCGCTGATATCGCGGTCGTGCGCGATCGCACCGTGACCCACGCGACGGGTTTCCCGACCGAGCTGGCTGAGCAGGTCGGTGCACAACTCGACGCCGCCTCGTCGCCGGTGATCATCGTCGGC
Source organism: Mycobacterium sp. UM_11 (assembly GCF_001414075.1). Lineage (NCBI taxonomy): Bacteria > Bacillati > Actinomycetota > Actinomycetes > Mycobacteriales > Mycobacteriaceae > Mycobacterium > Mycobacterium sp. UM_11. The sequence continues at coordinate 2,303 of NZ_LATC01000093.1, forward strand.
GGCGATATCGACCGCTACGACGCCTACGACGCGGTGATCGAGCTGGCCGAGCGCACCGAATCACCGGTGTTCACAGCACCATTGACCGGTTGGAGCGGGTTTCCGGAGAATCACCGGCTCTATCACGGCGCGCTGCCCCCGGGAGCGGGCTGGATCTCCGGACTTCTCGCGGGCCACGACCTGATCCTTACGATCGGGACGCCGGTCTTCCGCTATTACCCTTTGGTGCCCGGCCCGTACCTGCCCGAGGGTGCGCGCTTGATCCAGATCACCAACGATCCCGACGAGGCCGCCCGTGCCCCCGTCGGCGACGCGATCGTCGCCGACATTCGTACCGCGGTCCGAGCCTTGGCGGCGGCGGTGAAACCCACCCAGCGCTCCGCGCCCACGCCGCGCGCCGCAGTCCCCGAAAGGGTCTCGGAGCAGGTGCCGCTCAAGCCCGCAGATCTCTGGACCGCGGTCGCTCACGCCGCACCTGCGGACACACTATGGGTCAGCGAGGCCGGCAGCAACGAGATCACCATGACCGAAAGCATCCGTCCGGGCAATCCGCGTTCACACCTGTCGGCTGCCGGTGGGGGACTCGGCTGGGGGCTGCCAGCATCGGTCGGCGCGCAAATCGCGGCTCCCGACCGTCCGGTGGTGTCCTGCATGGGTGACGGCTCCATCCACTACGCGATCACCGCGCTGTGGAGCGCGGCACGCTACAACATCCCCCTCACTGTCGTGGTGGCGTCCAACGCCGAATACGGCGTGGTCAAAGAGTTCGGTGTCTGGGAGAAGACCCCCAATGTTCCCGGACTCGACATCCCCGGCCTCGACATCGTGGGAACCGCGGCCAGCTACGGCGTCGGCGCCCACGAAGCACACAGCTCTGACGAGGTGTACGAGCTGGTCAAAGCCGGCATCGCCGACCGCGAGCGTCCCACCCTGATCAACGCCCGCACGACACCCGTGCCCGGGGGATTCGGCAGCTAGGAGATGTCTGGTGGATGACACGATCGTTTCGGCGTTTGCCGAGGCACTTCACGGCGGCGATACGGTGGCCAGTGAGGGCACACTGGCCGAAAAGCCAAAACTATTGGGGTTTCGGCCGACAACCCGGACTGGTCTCATGGCCGCGAAGTCGCGACGACGTCCCCGGCGGCAGCCTTGCGGCCGGCATATTGGATTTGGTTGCGGCCGCCGCGATTTCACGGTGGCGCGGTCGGCCAGCGGCGGTTTCACCCTCGGTTTGGCCGCGGCATGCGATCATTACCGGCGATGAGCGCTGTATCGCAATAGGAGGATCAATGCTCCGCAACGCCCCGACGAGAACGGCCGTGGCCGCGGCGCTCATCGGACTGGCCGCGGCGGGTGCGCCCGTCCCGGCCGGCGCGACCCCCGGCCCGGTGGGCCGGCCCGCCCCGCTGGACGATCCCGATCCGGGCCTCCCCACCAACCCGTATGACCCCCGATGTGCGGGGATGCCCGAGTGGGAGCAGTGTCGGGGCGGCCCGTACGCACCGCCCGCCCCGATCGAGGTGCCGCCCCCGCCGCCCCCGCCGCCGCCGATCGTGGTGCCCGGCCACATCTGACGCGCGGGGCCCTTGACATCCAATCGAACTATTGTTCGAATAGGTCATGCGCTGGGCGGACCAGGCTGTCGCCGTCAACGGGGAGCCCGTCGAGGACGGAGCGTTGCCGGGGTTGCAGCGGATCGGCCTGGTCCGCAGCGTGCGCGCGCCACAGTTCGACGGCATCACCTTTCACGAGGTGCTGTGCAAGTCCGCGCTCAACAGGGTGCCGGATGCTTCGGCGCTGCCCTTCCGCTACACCGTCAACGGCTACCGCGGCTGCTCGCACGCGTGCCGCTATTGCTTCGCCCGGCCCACCCACGAATACCTGGATTTCAACTGCGGCAACGACTTTGACAGCCAGGTAATCGTCAAGACCAACGTCGTCGAGGTATTGCGCCGCGAGCTGCGCCGGCCGTCGTGGCGGCGCGAAACCGTCGCGCTGGGCACCAACACCGACCCATACCAGCGCGCCGAGGGCCGCTACGCGCTGATGCCGGGCATCATCGGCGCCCTGGCCGAATCCGGCACCCCGCTGTCGATCCTCACCAAGGGCACGCTGCTGCGCCGCGACCTGCCGTTGATCGCCGATGCGGCGCAACACGTTCCGCTATCGGTCGCCGTGTCGCTGGCGGTCGGTGACGCGGACCCGCATCGCGACGTCGAACCCGGCACGCCCACGCCCCAGGCGCGGTTGGGCCTGATCGCCGCCGTCCGCGAGGCCGGGCTGGACTGCCACGTGATGGTGGCGCCGGTGCTGCCGTACCTGACCGACTCGAAAGAGCACCTCGATCGGCTGCTCGGCCAGATCGCGGCGGCCGGTGCCACCGGTGTCACGGTCTTCGGCCTGCACCTGCGCGGTTCGACCCGCGGCTGGTTCATGTCGTGGCTGGGCCGTTCGCATCCCGAGCTGGTGTCGAGCTACCGCGAGCTGTACCGGCGCGGGGCGTACCTGCCGGCCGGCTACCGCGAATTGCTGCGGGGGCGGGCCGCGCCGCTGATCGCGAAATACGGGCTGGGCGGCGGTGAGCGCTCGTTCCGGCAACCCGCACCGGCGCCCGTGGAGCCGGAACCCGTTCAGGCGACGCTGTTTTGAGCTATCCGCGCGGCTTGGTCAGCGTGAACTGGTCCACCACGGTCACCGCGCCGAACGGTCCGCTCACCGCGTAGTGCGTCGCCTTGATCGAGGTGTTGCCGCCCGGATGGCCGGGGTCCACGTCGAACGCCACGAAGCCGTAGGGGTTGTCCCGATCCCGGACGGCGGACCACGGCGCGTCCTCCACGACGTAGGTCGGCGCCTTGTGCCCGAGCCCGGGATCGAAAGCGCCGACGGCGGTCAACACGCGGCAGCGCGGCTCGGGAAACAGCAAGCCGTTCGTGGGCATGGACGTGCCACCGCCGCCGATCACGACGTGCACCGTCCCCTTGGTGGAGTCGATGACGTCGTCGCGGGTGTCCACCGGCATCGGCGTGCGGGTGTCGGTCTGCAGCGTGCCGCGCACCGGGTGCGAACGCTCGTAGTGGTGTTCGTGCCCGCACAGCACCAGGTCGACCCGGTACTGATCGAACAGGGGGAGCCATTCCTCGCGGATGCCCAGGTCGGCGCCGTTGGCGGGCGCGTCGGCGGTGGAGATCGCCGTCTGGTGCATGCACACGACCACCCAGTCGATGTTCCGATCGCGTCGCGCGGCGGCGAGTTCGGCTGCCAGCCAACGCCTTTGCTCTCCTCCTGAGTAGCCGTGCACGTAGAAATTGCCGGCGTCCTGAAACGCCACGTCGTCGTTGTTCAGGCTGATCACCCGCACCGAACCGGCGGTGAACGAGTACCACAGCCCGCGGGTCTCGGGGCTCGATCCCGAGTCCGGCACCGCGAAGTAGGTCTGATAGGCGCCGTAGCCGATTGGCCCGTTGCCCCATTCGTTCTCGTGATTGCCCGCCGCCGGCATCCACGGCCGGTAGCGCGCCGATCGGGTGTTGTTGTCGAACCAGGCCGACCAGGTGCGGATCCGGTCTTGCGCGAGGTTGGCATAGCACAGGTCGCCGTTGACCAGATTGAACAACGGTGCCATGCGCTCGATCGCCAGGGTGGTGTCGGCGGCGGCCGGTGACCCGATGTTGTCGGTGCCGTACCGGCCGTCGGGCAATCTCGCCAGCGTCGGCGTGGACTGATCGCCGAAGCTGGTGAAGCGGAACGGCTTTCGGCCCAGCGGGGCGGTTCGGATGGTGCCCATCTGCGGCTCGGCGCCGTCGTGGACCGCGGCGTACACGTAGTCGGTGTCCGGGGTCAGGTTCGTCAGGCGCGCGTGGTTCACCCGGACTTCGGTGTTCGACCTGGCGTCGCGGTAGGTGCGGGTTTCGGCCGCCACGGTGCGCCCGAGGCCCGACGTCGGCGTGCCGAGCAGCACGCGCGGGTTGCCGACGGCGCCGACGGTGTGCCAGGACACCACCGCCTCGGTGCCGGCATTGCGGCCGAATTGCAAGTGCAGCCCGCTCACCGGCGGCGCGCCGGCGCGGCCGGGCTGATACCAGAGGCCGGGCGCGGTTGGGTGGGACCACAGCAGGGCGGCCCCGCCGCCCAGGCCCGCGCCGAGGGCCGCCGAGACCGCGCCGGTCGCCAACAACCGCCGGCGGCTGACGCCGGCGGCGGGCTGTTCGGAGTCGTCGGCCACCCCTGCTTCATACCGGAGCGGCGTGAACGCCGCCGCTAGTGGCGGTGCGACTCGAGCAGCGCGGCCTGGCCGGTGGAGGGGCGGCGGCCCGCCAGCCACTCTCGGGTGGCCGCGTGCGAACGCTCGATAAGCGTTGCGCCGTGCGAGAAGTCGGCCCCGGAGATGGCGACGGGGCACAGCGGCCGGATGACTCGCAGGTCCACCGTCGGCTCGAACCGCTCGATATCGCCGGCCAGGCGATGGTTCAGGGCGAGGGTCATGGCGTGCAACGCCATGTTGACCGCCGTCTTCGGCGATTCGGGCAGGGCGCACGAGTAGCCGGTCGGCAGCACCCAGACCCGGTCGGCGCCCAGCGCGACGGCGTGCGACACCGGCGTGTTGTTCACGACACCGCCGTCCATCATGTCGCGCCCGCCGACCCGCACCGGCGGGAAGACGCCGGGAATGGCGGCGCTGGCCGCGATCGCGTCGACCGCGTTACCCGACGACAGCAGGACATCGTCGCCCGAGATCACGTCGGTGGCCACCACGTGCAGCGGGATCGGCGCGTCCTCGAGCCGGGCGAACTCCAACTTCTCGGCCAGCAGCCGGCGCAACCCGACGTTGGGCACCAGGTGCGAGCGCCGGCCCAGCATGCCCATCGCGCCCGCGATCGGGTGGGTCGGGAAGATGTCTTTTCGCGTCAGCGACCTCCACAGGTCGGCCAGCCCGAGAATCCCCTGCCGGTCGGGCCGTGAGGCGATCCACCCGCCGTTCACCGCGCCCACCGACGTCCCGACGATCAGGTCGGGCCGTTCCCCCTCGTCGGCCAGGGCGAGCAGCATCCCGACGTGGATCGCGCCGAGGCTGGCCCCGCCGGACAACACGAAGGCCGTGGGCACAGATGCATAGTAGAGACCTTTTCGCACGCATAGCCTTCTCACGCATAGCCCCGTAACGAATTGGGTAGCGTTTTCGATATGACGAACGTGCGAATAGTGACGACCGGGGTCGCGGTGGCGACGTTTGCGGCGGCCGCGGCGGTGGCCGTCACGCCCGCGACCTCCTCTGCGGATCCCGCCGGCCACCAGGTCACCTACACCATCACCGCCACCGGCAACCTCACCGGAAACGTCCGCTACATGAACACCGATCCGCCCAGCCAGGCGGCCTTCGACGCCAACTCGTCGCAGTTTCTGAACAGCGTGCAGACGGCGTTCGCCGCGGGCCAGCCGCTGGTGTACAACACAACCCTGGCCGACCCGAATCATTGGGCGTTCGTGAACGCGAGCGGCGGGTGTCACTGGCCGGACTGCGACTCGTCGAACACGCCGCAGATCCAGTGCCAGATCGCCGTCGACGGCCAGGTCGTGGTGACGCAGAGCGCCACCACCGGGGTCACCTGCTCGACGCGGCCCTGGTAGAGGCCGCACGGTTCATCGATGCACCCGTAGCGCGAGGAAGTACTCGTGCCGCCGGGCGCGGTCGACGGTGTAACCCACCGCCTTCGTCACGCCGTCGTGGTCGGACTCCAGCCAGCGCTCGGTGTGCTGGCGTTCGAATTCGGTCCACGACGGCACGGTGAACCTCTCGAGGACCGTGTCGGGCTGCTCCAGGCTGTGATAGAGCCCCCAGCTGTGGCCCCCGGTCCGCAGCCGCGAGCGCCGCACCGCGCTCATCGCCCCGACGAACTCCTCGAGGGTGTCGGTCGCGACGCGATAGCGCACGGTCACCAGCACGGGCCCGTCGTTGGGGCACGGCTCGAACACGACCATGGGCATCGGCCAGGCCCGCGAGATGTCGCGGCTCAGCTTCCCGGTCTCCGGCCGCAACCCGAACGGGACGACGCTGAGCGCGGCGACGCCCAGCAACACCGCCGCCAGGGTCAGCGCCACGCCGAGCCCCTCGCGCGTGGCGATCACGCCCCAGAGATACGAGCCGATCGCCTGGGATCCCGTGAAGACCAGCAGATACATCGCCAGCCCGCGGGCCCGCACCCAGCGCGGCAGGTGTAGCTGCGCCGCGGCGTTCAACGTCGTCAGCGTGATCAGCCAGGTCATCCCCGACAACACCAGGAACGGCGCGGCCGCGGCGAACGGCAGGAAAACGACCGCGAGCGTCGCGCCGCCGTACCCGGCCGCGCACGCCGCCAGGAGCGTGTTGGGCGGCAGCTTCTGGCGCAACGACGCGGGAACCGCGACGGCGAGCACCGCGCCAACACCGATGGCGCCCAGCGCCACGCCGTAGCCGCCGGCCCCCAGGTGCCAGGCGTCGGCGGCCGTCACCGGCAGCAGCGCCAGCAGGGCGGAGGCGGGGAAGACGAAAACGGCTGCGCGCAGCAGGATTCGGCGGAAGATCGGGCCGTTGATCACGTAGCCCAATCCGGTCAGGATCGCCTGGCCCAGATGCTCCCGTTCGATGGGTGCGATCTGCTGGGGCCGCCGCCATCCCATCAAGGCGATGATGATGCCGACGAACGAGATCGCGTTGATCGCGAAGACCGCCGCCGGTCCCGTCACCGCCAGGACGATGCCGCCGATCGCGGGTCCGACCACGCGGGCGACGTTGACCGAGACGCTGGCCAACGTCGCGGCGGCGGTGATCTGCTCGCGCGGGACGACCTCGGGCTGGATCGCCTGCCAGGCCGGGGCCGTGATCGCGGAGGCGACGCCGATGGCCAGGGTGAACAGCAGCAGCGCCGTCGGGGTGAGCCGGCCGAAGTAGGTCAGCCCCGCCAGCGCCAGCGCCACCAGCACGGCGTAGGTCTGCAAAACGATCAGCAACCGCCGCTGATCGAACACGTCGGCCAGCGCGCCCGCGAACAACGCCAACACGAGCGTCGGCCCGAGGCTGGCGGTCTGGACCAGCGCCACGACGGTGGCGCTGCTGTGGCCTTCGACCAAGACCCATTGCGCCGCCACGCTTTGCATCCAGGTGCCGACGTTGGACACGAACTGCGCGACGAACAGGGCGCGGAAAACCGGATTCCGCAACGGCGTCCAGACCGATACGTCCCCGCTGTCGGTGCGCTCCTGCGTCATGTCCGACATACGAGCCTTTCGCGTCGTGCGGCGGGGTAGAAGTCTAGGGCACCCGCCCGGCGCACGCATGACGGAGCGCCGTCAGGCGGCGAAGTGATGGAAAAGCCCTGCGGCTAGCCCAAACTGGGTGCGGCGAAGGTGTCGCACTGCTTGGGGTCGCCGGTCTGGTAGCCGACGGTGAACCAATGCTGCCGCTGCTCCGACGAGCCGTGCGTCCAGGACTCGGGATTGACCCGGCCGGTCGACTCCTTCTGGATGCGGTCGTCGCCCACCGATGACGCGGCCGACAGGGCGTCGGAGATGTCCTGGTCGCTCAGGGGCTGTAGGTAGGGCACGCCAGTGCTCTCCTGCTTGACGGTGGAGGCGTAGTGCGCCCAGATCCCGGCGTAGCAGTCCGCCTGCAACTCCGTGCGCACGCCGTTGCCGCCGGCGCCCTTCGCCCCCTGCTGGGCACGGCCCAGGACGCCCTGCAATTGCTGCACGTGGTGCCCGTATTCGTGGGCGACCACGTACTCCTGCGCGAAAGGCCCACCGCTGGAACCGAATTTGTCGACCAGCTCCTGGAAGAAGTCGGTGTCGAAGTACGCGGTCTGGTCCACCGGGCAGTAGAACGGCCCGACCGCGGTGGTGGCCGGTCCGCAGCCGGTGTCGACGGAACCGGTGAACAGCCGCACATGCGGCCGGGTGTAGCCCTGCATCAGCTGTTTCCACACCGCGTCCACGGAGTTGCCGGTGGCCACGACCCGGCACTGCACGTACTTGTTGGCGTCGGCCCCGGTCTTGCACTGGCTCAGGTCGAAGCCGGGCGCCGAGTAGCCGCCGGTGTTCTGCTGGGTGTTGAGCACGCGGCCCGGATCGACGCCCAACAACAGCGCCCCGACCAGGATGAGCAGGCCGAGGCCGCCGCCCCCGAGGGCCATCCCCATGCCGCCGCCGGACGAGGAAGCGGTGCTGGTGTCGATCTGCATTCCCTCGTTGAAGGACATGGAGCGCTCCTAACCTTGCTGGGTCGCGGGGTAGCGGGCGTCGGTGTAGCTGCGCAGGTTGCGCAGGAATCGGCGGAGCCCCAGGTTCAGCAGCGGCCCCACCACGAACATCGCCAGGCGCGCCGGGCCTGCGGGCTTCTGCGCCATGATCCACGTCAACCGGCAGCCCCCCGGGACGGCCTCGACCCGATAGTCCTCCGCGAACGCGGCCACCGACCGGGTCGAGCATTCGTTGAACCGAAAAGCCATGCGCGTGAACGGCTCCCAGGCGATGTACTCCTCATCACCGACAATGCCGCCGCGCATCTCGACGACGCGGGTGGTGCCCACCCCGCGCGGCTCGGGGCTGGTCCAGGTCACCTTGGTGATCACGCTCGCCCAGCGCGGCCAGGACTCCGCGTCGGCGAGCACCTCGAACAGCTGCTCGGGCGTGATGGCGAGGTCGACGCTGTTGCGGTACACGAAGGGCGCGCTGTCGACGAAGCCCAGGTCGACGCGCTCGCAGGGATGCATGGAATCAATCTAACCGGGGCCGTCGCTCGCCGCGGCCAGCAGCGGCACCACGACGTCGCTGATCGGCGTCGCCAGGTTGTGCGCCCGGCCCTTGCGGATGATCAGCCCGTTGCGGATGTCCCATTCCATCGCGCGGCGGTTCTCCCGGTCGGTCAGGATCGAGGTGCTCATGTCCTCGGGAACGTGCCGGAACATCTCGGCCAGCTCGTCGACGATGCCGTCGGGCAGCCGGGCGCCCTCGGCCCGCGCGACGGCCAGGCATTCGGCGACGTAGCGCCGCGACAGTTCGGCGACGTCGTCGCGGCGGAACATCCCGGACCGCCGGCCGGACAGCGCCATGAACCCGGCCAGCGCGTTCGTCAGCAGCTTGCGCCAGGCCGCGGTGATGAAGTCGGGGTCGCAGTCCACCCGGCACCCGGCGCCGCGCAGCAGCTCGGCGACCTTTTGGGCGGACGGCCCACTCGGCAGCACCAGGGCGGCCTCGGTGCGCAGCCGCACCCATCCCTCGGGCTGGGTTTCGGCGGAGTACCAGACGATGCCCGGGACCACGGGCGACGACGGGCAGCGCGGTTGCACCTGCTCGACCTGCTCGACCCCGTTCTGCAGCACGGTGACGATCGTGTGCTCGTCACAGAGCCGGGCCAGCCACCCGGCCGCCGCGTCGTTCTGGGTGGCCTTGACCGCGAGCACCACGACGTCGACCGGGCCGGTAACCGAGCCGGGGTCGGTGTGCACGGGGCCGGGCACCACGATCGGATCCGCCCCGTCGGGCCGCAATTCGATGCCCTCCCGCGGGGTGTGCCCGCAGACCACCACCCGGTGTCCGGCCTTGTGCAGCAGCGCGGCGACCGTCGTGCCGACGGCGCCGGGGCCGACCAGTGCGATCCTGGCTGGGGGGTTGGTGGCAATAGGACCGAAACTACCTGCTCTAGACTGGTCACTCGTCCAAAGCCTGCTGAAAGGGAGTGTTTGTGCTGCGCAGCCACGCCGCCGGTTCGCTGAGAAGCAGCGACGCCGGGCAGCAGGTGACGTTAGCGGGCTGGGTGGCTCGCCGCCGCGACCACGGCGGCGTCATCTTCATCGACCTGCGGGACGCCTCGGGCATCGCCCAGGTGGTGTTCCGCGCCGAAGACGTGCTGGCCCAGGCGCACCGGCTGCGCGCCGAGTTCTGCGTCGCGGTGACCGGCGTCGTCGAGATCCGCCCGGAGGGCAACGCCAACCCCGAGATCGCCACCGGCGAGATCGAGGTCAACGCCGCGTCGCTGACCGTGCTCGGCGAGAGCGCGCCGCTGCCGTTCCAGCTCGACGAGCCCGCCGGCGAGGAGCTGCGGCTGAAGTACCGCTACCTGGACCTGCGCCGCGACGGCCCCGCCGCGGCAATTCGCTTGCGCTCCAACGTGAATGCCGCCGCCCGCGCGGTCTTGGCGGCCCACGACTTCGTCGAGATCGAGACACCGACGATCACCCGCTCGACGCCGGAGGGCGCGCGCGACTTTTTGGTGCCGGCCCGGCTGCACCCCGGCTCGTTCTACGCCCTGCCGCAAAGCCCGCAGTTGTTCAAGCAGCTGCTGATGGTGGCCGGCATGGAGCGCTACTACCAGATCGCCCGCTGCTACCGCGACGAGGATTTCCGCGCCGACCGCCAGCCCGAGTTCACCCAGCTCGACATGGAGATGAGCTTCGTCGACGCCGAGGACATCATCGCGATCTCCGAGGAGATTCTGTCCGCGCTGTGGGCGCTGATCGGCTACCGGATCCCGACGCCCATCCCGCGGATCAGCTACGCGGACGCGATGCGCCGCTTCGGCTCCGACAAGCCGGACATGCGGTTCGGGCTGGAGCTCGTCGAGTGCACGGAGTTCTTCAAAGACACCACGTTTCGGGTGTTCCAGGCGCCCTACGTCGGTGCGGTGGTCATGCCGGGGGGCGCCTCGCAACCGCGGCGCACGCTGGACGGCTGGCAGGAGTGGGCCAAACAGCGCGGGCACCGCGGGCTGGCCTACGTGCTGATCGGGGACGAGTCTTCCGGAGGCACGCTGGGCGGCCCGGTGGCCAAGAACCTGAGCGACGCCGAACGGGACGGCCTGGCCGCGCACGTCGGGGCCAAGCCGGGGGACTGCGTCTTCTTCTCGGCCGGACCGCCGAAGTCCTCGCGCGCGCTGCTGGGGGCCGCCCGGAACGAGATCGCCGACCGGCTCGGCCTCATCGATCCCGAGGCGTGGGCGTTCGTCTGGGTCGTCGACCCGCCGCTGTTCGAGCCCGCCGACGAGGCGACCGCCGCCGGTGACGTGGCCGTCGGCTCCGGGGCGTGGACCGCGGTGCATCACGCGTTCACCTCGCCGAAGCCCGAGTACGAAGGCGTGGTCGACACCGATCCCGGCAACGTGCTGGCCGACGCCTACGACATCGTCTGCAACGGCAACGAGATCGGCGGCGGCTCGATCCGTATCCACCGCCGCGACATCCAGGAGCGGGTGTTCGCCGTGATGGGCCTGGACCACGCCGAGGCCGAGGAGAAGTTCGGATTCCTGTTGGAGGCGTTCACCTTTGGCGCGCCGCCACACGGCGGGATCGCCTTTGGCTGGGACCGGATCAACGCGCTGCTGTCCCGGGTGGACTCGATCCGCGACGTGATCGCCTTCCCGAAGACCGGCGGCGGCGTCGACCCGCTCACCGACGCGCCTGCGCCGATCACCGCGCAGCAACGCAAGGAGTCCGGAATAGACGCCAAACCCGAGAAGGTTGACCAGGCATGACCGATGCGCCGGCGACGATGCAGAGCGCAGCGATGAGGAGGAGCGGCGCCAATGACTGAAATCCCGGACACCCAGACCATCAACGCGTTCAACCAGGCCATCATCGACGAGTTCCACGCCAACGGCGGCAAGGTCGGTGGCCAGTTCGAGGGCGCCAACCTGCTGTTGCTCACCACCACCGGCGCCAAGTCGGGCGCACAGCGGGTGTCACCGCTGGCGTACTTCGACATCGACGGCAAGCTGATCATCATCGGCTCCTTCGCCGGCGCCCCCGTCAGCCCGGCGTGGGTGCACAACCTGCGGGCCAACCCGGCGGCGCGCGTCGAGATCGGGACCGACGAATTCGCGGTCACCGCACGCGAATTGCCGTCCGACGAGCGCGACGCGCTCTTCGACAAGATCACCGCGGCCGCGCCCGGCTTCGCCGAATACCAGTCCAAGACCAGCCGGGTCATTCCGTTGTTCGAGTTGCAGCGCACCTAGGTTCGTGACCACCTCGCGGCCATCGGTTGTTCTCGCCGCCGCGCGTGCGGGCAACAAGCGGCTGCGGCAGGTGTGGTTCAACCTGGTGCAGACCGCGGTGGCCGCCGGGCTGTCCTGGTACATCGCGCACGACGTCCTGGCGCACCCGCAGCCGTTCTTCGCGCCGATCGCCGCAGCCGTGTCGTTGTCGACCAGTAACGTGCTGCGCGCGCAACGCGCCATCCAGATGATGGTCGGCGTAACCCTGGGGATCGGCCTGGGCAGCCTGGTACAGGCCGCGCTCGGCCCCGGCGCCGTGTCGATCGGCGTCGCCGCGTTCGTCGCACTCTGGGCCGCGGTGTTCATCGGCCACGGCCTCATCGGGCAGGGGATGATGTTCGCCAACCAGACCGCCGTCTCGGCGATCCTGGTGCTGGCGCTCTTCCACCTCGGCCTGGGCTGGGAACGCATCTTCGACGCGTTGCTCGGAGGCGGCGTGGCCATCGTCTTCGCGGTTCTGCTCTTCCCGGCCGATCCGTTGCAGGTGCTGCGCAACGCGCGCGTCGGGGTGCTCGGAGTCTTGCACGGGGTACTGACCCGCACCGCGGACGTCGCCGCGGGTCGCCGCGTGCCGGCACACGACTGGCCGCTTGCGATGGCCGACCGCGTGCACCAGCAGCTGGGCGCGCTCATCGAGGCCCGAACCACCGCCCGCCAGGTGGTGCGCGTCGCGCCGCGGCGCTGGCGGGCGCGCGGCGCCGTGCGCGCCGCCGATGAGCAGGCGATCCACGTAGTCGAACTCGCTGGCTCGGTGCTGCAGCTGGCCCGCGTCGTCGTCCCGGTTGTAGAGGGCCACTGCGACGGATCACCCCGCCCGGTGACCGCCGTCCTGGTCCAGCTCTCGGCGGCGACGGCACTGGCCGACTCGGACCCCGCTGGGGCGGCGGCCTACACCGCCGCGGCGCGCCGCGAAGCGTCGGCGATGCAGGCCGGCGCGCACGATCGGGCGGAGGTGGTGGTGGCCGACGTCGTCAGCGCCTGCGTCGACGACCTGCAGCGGGTGATCGACCTCCGGGAGGTGTGAGGAGCTTCAGCGGGAGTCGGCCAGAAACTCCTGGACCAACTTCCGCGGGGCCTGGGTCAGCCAGGCCTCGGTGATCAGCTCCTCGAGGTCGCGGACCGAGATCGCCGACAGATTGACCAGCACCGCCGGATAGCCGTCGAAATGCGGGGTGGTGAAATACACGGCCGGCTCGTCGGCGATCAACCCGAACTTGACGCCCTCGTCGGACACCCGCACGCCCAGGATGTCGCCGTCGGGCGGTTCCGACCCGCCGTGCGCCAGCGCCTCGCGCTCGGACGGGCGCAGCGGCCGCTCCCAGGCCAGCAACTTCTTGCCGACCCGCCAGTCATGCGGTGACGGCTCCGAGGTGAGTGCCAGCTCATTCACGATGCGGGCGACGTCGTACCACGTGGCCACAATTCGATTGTGCTCCCGGTTTGGCACGAGTGCCGCTGTATTGGCAAACGGTTTCGCGGCGCGAACGGCGCGCAACCGCCCGGGGTGTGATGTGATCAGGCTTGTGCCTGAAGCTGACGCCGGGGTCGCGCGCCGCCATCGCGTCACCCACCGCACCGAGTACCGGTACTCCGACGTCGTGACCAGCTCCTACGGGCGTGGCTTCCTCACCCCGCGCGACTCGGCACGGCAGCGCTGCATCGCCCACCAGCTGACCATTGACCCCGCGCCCGCCGACGTCTCCACCAGCGTCGACGTGTACGGCAACATCAGCTCGTATTTCCACGTCACCGAGCCGCACCACACCCTGATCGTCACCAGCGACTCCATCGTCGACGCGTATCCGCCCGCGCCGGGGCGCTACACCAGCGGCCCGGCGGTTCAGCCGTGGGAGGCCTCCCGGCCGACGGGGGGCAAGGGGGCGCTGGCCGTCGAGTTCACCTTGGACCTGATTCCGCCCGAGATCACCGACGAGATCCGCGAATACGCGGCGCCCAGTTTCGCGCCGGGGCGCCCGCTGGTCGACGTGCTGCGCGACCTCACGTCGCGAATTTTCACCGACTTCACCTACCGCTCGGGGTCCACCACGATTTCCACCGGGGTAAAAGAGGTTCTGGCGGCCCGGGAGGGGGTATGTCAGGACTTTGCACGGCTGGCAATCGCCTGCCTGCGCGCCAACGGTCTTGCAGCCAGCTACGTGTCCGGCTACCTGGCCACCGACCCGCCACCGGGGAAGGATCGAATGATCGGTATTGACGCCACCCACGCCTGGGCGGCGGTGTGGACACCGCAGGAGCCCGGCCAGTACGAATGGCTCGGGCTCGACCCCACCAATGACCAGCTGGTCGACGAGCGCTACATCATCGTCGGACGCGGCCGGGACTACGCCGACGTGCCGCCGCTGCGGGGCATCATCTACACCGATTCCGAACACAGCGTGATCGACGTCGCGGTCGACGTGGTGCCCTTCGAGGGAGATGTGCTTCATGCGTGACTTCAACTGCCCGAACTGCGGCCAGCGCCTGACGTTCGAGAACTCCACCTGCCTGAATTGCGGCAGCGCGCTGGGGTTTTCGCTCGAGCAGATGGCACTGCTGGTGATCGCCGAGGAGAACGCCAGCGAGCACGCCGGTTTCGTGGATGCCGCCGAGTACCAGCTGTGCGCCAATCTGCAACTGGCCGAATGCAATTGGCTGGTTCCCGTCAACAACCCGCGGCTGCTGTGCACGTCCTGCGCGCTGACCACCGTGCGGCCCAACGACGCCGACACCGCCGGCCTGGCCGAGTTCGCCCGCGCCGAGGCGGCCAAGCGGCGGCTGATCGCCGAGCTGCACGAGCTCAAGCTGCCGATCATCGGGCGCGACGAGGATCCCGAGCAGGGATTGGCCTTCCACCTGCTGTCCAGCGCGAAGGAGAAGGTGTTCACCGGCCATGACAACGGCGTGATCACCCTGGACCTCGCCGAGGGCGACGATGTGCACCGCGAGCAGCTGCGGGTCGAGATGGAGGAGCCGTACCGCACCCTGCTCGGGCACTTCCGGCACGAGATCGGCCACTATTACTTCTACCGGCTGATCGCCCCGTCCAGCGACTACCTGGCGCGCTTCAACGAGTTGTTCGGCGATCCCGACGCGGACTATCAGGAGGCGCTCGACCGCCATTACAGCGAGGGCGCACCCGAGGGCTGGCAGGAGAACTTCGTGTCCTCCTACGCCACCATGCACGCCGCCGAGGACTGGGCCGAGACGTTCGCCCACTACCTGCACATCCGCGACACCCTGGACACCTCGGCGTGGTGCGGCTTCGCGTCCGCGTCGGCGACGTTCGACCGGCCGGCGTTGGGGCCCAGTGCTTTTCAGACGATCATCGACATGTGGCTGCCGCTGTCGTGGTCGTTGAACATGGTGAACCGGTCGATGGGCCACGATGACCTGTACCCGTTCGTGTTGCCGGTCGCGGTGCTGGAGAAGATGAAGTTCATCTACACCGTGATCGACGAGATGACCTCCGACGCGCGCGGGCCCGCAGCCATCGCGGGTTAGGCTGGGCGATGTGCTTTTCCATCACCGCCGATCTGGTGGTGGGGACCGCCCTCGTGCCGGTCGCGGTGGCGAGCCTGCGCGAGGTGAAGCACTGGCGTGAGGTGCCTTTCGCCTCGCTGCCGGCGGTGTTCTCGGTCCACCAGTTTCTCGAGGCGGCGGTGTGGCCGAATCGCTTTGTCTCCGCCGGAATGGCCGACTTCGCGATGCACGCCTACGTGTTCATCGCGCTGCCCGTGCTTCCTTTACTGCTCCCGCTGGCGATCCTGATGCTCGAGCCGCGCGGCGCGCGGCTACGGGTGGCTCCCTTCGCGTTGCTCGGTGCGGTGGTGTCGGCCTACCTCGCATTCGTCGTCCTCGCGAAACCGGTCGGGGTGACGAGGTGCCCGCACGTGCTGGAATACCAGACCGCCTCCCGCGACAGTTATCTGTGGGCGGTGCTCTACATCCTCGCCGTCATCGGGCCGGCCCTGATGTCGGGCTATCGCTCCATTGTGGTGTTCGGTTTGGCAAACCTGGTGGGGCTGGTCCTGGTCGCGGTGCTCTACCTGCAGGCGTTCGCGTCGCTATGGTGCATCTACGCCGCCGTGATGTCGGTCCTGGTGCTGGTGCACATGGTGCGCCGGCGCCGAATGCCCGATCCGCACCGATACCGGGGTGTGGGCCCGGACCGGGCGGTTCCCGTTCGCTCTTGAAATCCCTTGTGTCACTTTAGCTTCAAACGTCACAAGTCGGCCATTTTTGTCGGTGGGGGTTTTTAGAGTTTGAGGCATGGACGCCAGTCGTGAGGAGGTCGTCGAGGTTTTCGACGCGCTCGACGGCGACGTGGACCGCCTGTGCACGTTGTCTTTTGACGTGCTCACCACCCCCGAACGGTTGCGCGCCTTGGAGTGCCTCGAGCGCGCGTACCGCAGGCTGCGTACCCCCCAGCACGCGTTGATCAACCAACTCGATGCGCAGGCCAGTCCCGAAGAGTTGGGTGGCTCGTTGCGCTCGGGTCTGGCCGACCGGTTGCGCATCACCAAGGCCGACGCCGCCCGGCGCATCGAGGAAGCCCGCGACCTCGGGCAGCGCCGGGCGCTGACCGGCGAACCGTTGCCGCCGAAATTGAGCGCGACCGCGGCCGGCCAACGCGCGGGACTGATCGGCGA
>NZ_LATC01000094.1:0-18476 GCF_001414075.1 Mycobacterium sp. UM_11
TTGCCGGCGTTTCCGAACACCTCGTAGGTGATCCGTTTGACGTTGAACTGTTCGGGCGCCTGCGGGCCATTGACGGTGATGACCGGCTCGGGTTCCGAGAACTGGTGCACCTTGTACATGCACAGCAGGCCGACCCCGACCGCGACAACGGCGACCAGCGGCATCCAGGCCCGTCCCAAGACAGCCCTGCTGACTGAGCGAGGGCTCACTCGTTCAACTCCCCGAATCCCTCCTGACTCGCGTTCTCGCCTCGTCCCCGACCGCCCCGGTGCTTATATCAGGCTGCTTGATATAAGCACCCCCAGACACTATCAGCACCGGGCGGCGGCGCGAACAACCGGTGTGCGGAAACTATCATCTGCCGGCCCTGTCGGCAGCGCGAAGGAACGCGGCCGTGCACTCGCGCGATGTCGCGCGGACGCACAAACGAACGAATCAGGAGAGCGCTTTCAGGCGCCGTTTCAACCTCGCGCTGCTGAGGATCCGCAGAGCGAGGTTCGTTGAGGTCAGCATCGGAATGACGCCGAGAAAGGTGCGCTCCGACGGCGTGGCCCCATGCAGGTGGTAGAGGCTGCCGAAGACGTAAAAGCAGCCGAGCATGAACAACGCGCCGGGCAGGCAGAGCGCCATGAACGAGCCACGGTCGGCGACCACCTGCCGCGCGTAAGCCAACTCCTCCGCCGACATCGGTTCGCGTTTGCGCAACTTGCGCACAACCGTTCTGGCGCTTCCGATCTCTTCGCTCATCGGAGTCGGTGGTCGCCTCTCCAGCCTGCGCACGAACACGGCGGCGATGGCGGCCAGCGCCAACGCCAGGGCCAGGGCGACGACGGTCAGCAGGCCGAATAGTCCCTCAGTCACAATCCACCCCCACAGTCACCGCTTCCGCCCGTTGACCACGTCGCGGAGGACCAGCCCCACGAGGAATGCGAGGCCGACCGGCACCAAAACCTTGAAGACGGCCGAGGCGTGGCTGTAGAGCAATCCGTAGGCGATCGCCCCGATCACCACCATGGCGAGCAGGATGCCGCGGTTGATCCGGTCCGTTCTCATTGGCAGAACCTTACTTCTCGGTCGACGGGCCGGCGCGGCACCGGGATGTTCAGAACCCGAAGTCGCCGCCGCCGCCGGAATCCGAGCCGCCACCGAAGTCGGATCCGCCGCCGAAGTCCGAGCTGCCGCCGGAATCCCAGCCGCCGCCGAAGTCGGATCCGCCGCCGAAGCCCACGTCGCCACCGCCGGAATCCCAGCCGCCGCCGAAGCCCACGTCGCCACCGCCGGAGTACGAGGCGTCGTTGAACCCGACGTCGGCTTGCTGGCTGTCGTAACCGGCGCTTTGGCCGCCGTCGAAGTTGGCGTCGGCGTAAGCCGAGTCCCGGCCGGCCTCGAAGCCGCTCTCGTAGCTCCCACCCCAGTGGTTGTCCAGCAGCGCATCCATCAGCAGGACGTCGGTGAGCGCCCAGCCCCAACCCGGGCCCCAGAACGCGTAGGGGTAATACCCGGGGTAGAAGAACATCCCGTTGTAGTAGCCACCGCCGTAATAGTGCGGGTAACCCGGCTGCGGGGTGGTGCTGTAGTTGTTGTTGTTGATCGTCACGTACTCACCGGTGCTCGGGTCCTTCGTCCGCACCGAGGCCTGCTTGCGGTCGTCCGCCGGCACCGAGCGCACGGCGGAAGTGTTGGGTCGCCCGAGCTTTTGGTTGGCTTTGGCCACCGTCGACTCCACCACCCACAGGTGTGCCCGCGCCGCGCCGTAGTCGCCCTTTTCATAGGCCTGTCGGGCGTCATACAGGCTGGCGTTGGCCTTGGTCGACTCGGCGCTGACGTCCGTTTCGTCGTCGGTCAGCACCGCGTTGTCCAGGTCGCCGACATCCGCCGTGGCCCGGATCAACTCCTGCTTGACCTGCTCGCGCGCCTGTGCGTCCTTGCGCCGCTTACTGTTTCGGCTGACCGCGAACCAGATCAAGCCGGCCACGCTCAAGGCCACGGCGATGAACGCCAGCATGGTCCACAGCCACGCCCAGCGGTTCGGCTCGGCCTGCGTCGCCGGTGAGGTCGTCGTATGCGCACCGGCGGGCACGTCCACGCTGGCCAACCTGCTGACGAATTGACTGGTCGCGCCGTACGGGTCGTTTCGGTGGTCGGTGGCCGACTGGCTGAGCATCGGGTCGACGTTGTCCGCGATCACCCGTGGCACGTTGTAGGCGCGCACGTGGTAGCCCTTGGAGTCGATGACCAGGATGATCCCGCTGAACGAGGCATCGCGACCGAGGATGACTTTGTGGATGGCGTCCGGCGTGGTCACACCGGTCTGGTTCGGCGCCACCGCGGCCACCCAGATCGGCGGCCGGGAACTCCACGTCCACCGGCTGGCGAAAATCTGGTCGTTCAGCCGGTCGGGGTTCTGCAGCGGCGGATTAGCCGCCGGGTCGGCCACCACGTGCGTCTGGGCGTTGAACTTGTTCACCAGCTGATCGGTGTAGGTGTCGGCCGACGCGGGCGGCGCGAGCAGCATCGTCAGCGCCAGGATCAGCGGGGCGATAACGAGACCGCGAATTCGTAGGGTCACTTTCCTCCTGCCAGGGGTCGTTACGTCGATCCTTGCGGTGGACTCCGAAAACGTCCACTGCCGGCGCACGTATGTCACCGGGGTGAGGCCCGTCGTCGACGTCGGCGGATGGTTGACCGCCGGCGGCGTGCCGGATTTCCCCGGCTGCAGCTAGGCCTTGACGGGTGCGAGGTATCCGCGGGGGAGCACCGAGAAATCCACACAGGCGGCGGCCAAGACGTCGCCCAGGATCGGATGGACCGGCGCGGCCAGTGTGAGCATCGCGCCGGCCGATGGTGCCTTCAGGGTGGCGACGTTGTAGTTGGTCAGCAACTGGATCGCATCGGATGCCACGTCGCTCCAACCGGTGTGAACGGTCATCAGGGTGAGGACGCCGAGCGCCTCGCCGGACGGCGACAACAGGCGATGATGCCAGGCGTTGTCGGCCTTGTGTCCGGTGTGCGGCTCCACCACAGCGAGCACGGTGCCGCCGCCGTCTTCCAGGCGTGCGGCGCCGTCGGCGGGGACGATCTTGCCCACCGGCGTGTTCCCGTTGGTGATGGTTGTGGTTGCGGCCACCGCGATCTTGAGTTCGTCACCGGTGGCTGCGGACAGCGTGTACTCGCTCTTTCCCCCGTTCTTGAAGCCCAATAGCACCGCGGCGCCGCCCTTCTGCTGGGCGCGCCCGAGTTCGGTGCCTTCCGGGGTGGCGAGCTCCACCCGCAGGGCGTTGGATACCGCCCGGGTCACGCGCGCGAGGACGACCGTGGCATTGCCGAGGATTGGCATGGCGAGAGCCTAGGCCCGGGCGCGGCGATTATCAGCCGATTTCTCAGATCTTGACGGTCAGCGGCCACACGTTCCAGATGTCGTCGCAATACTCGGCGATGGCCCGGTCCGACGAGAACTTGCCGCTGCGAGCGGTGTTCAGGATGGACATCCTCGTCCAGGACTCCCTGTCCTGCCACGCGGCGCTCACCCGCTCCTGGCAGGTCACGTAGGACGCGTAGTCGGCGCACACCAGGAACGGGTCGTCGTGGCGCAGGTTGTCCACCAGCGGCCGGAACACCTCGGTGTCCCCGCGCGAAAATGTGCCGCAGGCAATCAGATCCAGCACCGCGGCCAGTTCCTCGTTGCCGTCGATGTAGTCCGCCGGGCGGTACCCGGCCGCCTTGACCGCCTGCACCTCCTGCTCGGTCAGGCCGAACAAGAAGAAGTTCTCCGGCCCCACCTCGTCGCGCATCTCGACGTTGGCGCCGTCGAGGGTGCCGACGGTCAGGGCGCCGTTGATCATGAACTTCATGTTCCCGGTGCCGGAGGCCTCCTTGCCCGCGGTCGAGATCTGTTCGGACAGATCGGCTGCCGGGTAGATCATGTGGGCGTTCTGCACATTGAAGTTCGGTACGAATGCCACCTTGAGGACCCGGTTGACGTCCGGGTCGGCGTTGACCGTCTCACCAACGGCGTTGATCAGCTTGATGATTCGCTTCGCCAGGAAGTAGCCCGGAGCGGCCTTGCCGCCGAAGATGAAGGCGCGCTGCGGAATCGACAGGCCGGGGTTTTGTTTGAGCCGGTGATAAAGCGCCACGATGTGCAACACGTTCAGGTGCTGCCGCTTGTACTCGTGGATGCGCTTGACCTGGACGTCGAACATCCAGTCCGGGCTGAGCTCGACGCCGGCCACCGAGCCGATGTAACGAGCCAGGCGCGCTTTGTTGTTGCGCTTGATGTCGCGCCACTCCCGGCGGAAGGAGGCGTCCTCGACGAACGGCTCCAGGCCGCGCAGGCGCCCGAGGTCGGTCAGCCAGCCGTCACCGACGGTGCGGTCCAGCAGTTCGCGGAGCCCCGGATTGGCAAGCGCCAGGAAGCGGCGCGGGGTCACGCCGTTGGTCTTGTTGCTGAACCGCTCCGGCCACATCTCGTAGAAGTCCTTGAGCACACTGCTTTTCAGGAGTTCCGAGTGCAGTGCGGCCACACCGTTGATGGCGTGGCTGCCCACGGTGGCCAGGTGCGCCATTCGGACGAACTTGCCGCCGTTCTCGCCGATGAGCGACATCCGGCTGACCCGCTCCTCGTCACCGGGGAACCGGGCGCGCACCTCGTCGAGGAACCGGCGGTTGATCTCGTAGATGATCTCGAGGTGGCGCGGTAGCGACTCCGCGAACAGCTCGAGGGGCCAGGTCTCCAGCGCCTCGGGCAGCAGGGTGTGGTTGGTGTAGCCGAACGTCGCGACCGTGATCTCCCACGCCTCGTCCCAGTCCAGCTGGCGCTCGTCGACCAGCAGCCGCATGAGCTCGGCGACGCCGATCGAGGGATGGGTGTCGTTGAGCTGCACGGCAAACCGCTGCGGAAGCTCCTTGACGGAGACGTCGGCGAGGTCGTCCATGATGTGCAGCACATGCTGCAGGGAGCAGGACACGAAGAAGTACTGCTGCAGTAGGCGCAGCTGTTTGCCCGCCTCCGGCTCGTCGTTGGGATAGAGCACCTTGGTGACGGTTTCCGACATGACCTCGTCTTCGACCGCCCCGTAGTAGTCGCCGGTGTTGAAGGCTTCCAACGCGAAGGACTTGACGGCGCGCGCGCTCCACAACGTCAGTACGTTGCAGGTGTTCACGCCGTAACCCTGGATGGGCGTGTCGTAGGCGACGCCCTTGAGCGCCCGGCCCGGCACCCACCGGACTCGGTCGTGGCCGGCCTCGTCGGTGTAGTGGGCGGCGTACCCGCCCCACTTCACCAAGTAGTTGACGTCGGGTTTGGCTATCTCCCAAGGGTTTCCGTGGTCCAGCCAGTTGTCGGTCTGCTCGACCTGCCAGCCGTCGTGGATCTCCTGGTCGAAGATGCCGAACTCGTAGCGGATTCCGTACCCGATCGCCGGCCGCTCCAGGGTGGCCAGCGAGTCGAGATAGCACGCGGCCAGCCGGCCGAGGCCGCCGTTGCCCAGTCCGGGCTCCTCCTCGCACGCCAGGACGGTGTCCAGATTCTGGCCCATCGCCGCCAGCGCGTCGCGGGCCGCGCGCTCCATGCCGAGGTTCAACAGGTTGTTGCCCAGTTGCGGGCCCATCAGGAATTCCGCGGACAGGTAACAGGTCACCTTGCGGCCGAGGTCGAGCGAGGTCTGGGTCGATACCACCCGGCGGTCCTGCATGCGGTCGCGCACCGCCAGCGCGAGGGCCCGGTAGTAGTGCTCGGGCCGCCGGGCCGCGGCCGGGCGCCCGATCGAGTAGCGCAGATGATCGTTGATGGCCCGCTGCAACGCGGCCGCGCTCATCCCGGTGCGGGAGTGCTCGACGAGGTCTGCCCGCGTGGGGGTGCCGGGCGAGATTCCGTCGGAGGGGGTCTGCTCGACATCGGTCATGGTGAGTCCTACTCCCTCGCAGCTGCCGCGGCACCGCACCGATTGTTCGGGGTGAGAGACCGCAAGTCTGGCAGCGATGTTTGCACATCAGGCGCGCAGTTGAAGGCTGTTGAGTAAACGCAAGCTCACCAGCGGGCGACGAAGCGGCGTTGGGACTAGCCGTCACGACGGGACGCGCCCGCCGGTGGCCGCCCGCGCCCAGCCTCAATGCGCGCCGGACAGGTTCAGGGTGACCACGCCGGCGATGATCAATCCGACCCCGACGACCTTGGTGAGCGACACCGGAGAGCCGAGAAACAGCACGGCGATGAGCACGATGAGGGCGGTGCCGATCGCCGACCACAACGCGTAGGCGACGTCTGTCTGCATGCCGCGCGCGATCGCCACCGCCAAGAGCGCGAAGGAGACGGCGTAGCCGGTCAGGCATATCACGGTCGGCCACAGCCGGGTGAAGCCTTCCGTGCTCTTGAGCAGGCTGGTCGCCATCACCTCCGCAAAGATGGCGCAGAGCAGAAACAGATAGGTCAAGACGCCTCCTTGCTGACGGAAGTTCACGTATCTGTGTACAGCAGGTGTCGTGGAAGGCTTGCGCCGCATGACGTTTCCCGCGCATCGATCGCGGTTCGACGTCGGCGACGTGATCGGGGAGCGGGCGTCGCCTCTGGCGCCGGCTGCTCGACTGGGCCGGGACCGTAACCTCTGAACCGTGACAAAGGATTTCGACCGGCGCCTGGGGCGCCACACCCCGGCGGTGCTGAGCGCGTTCCGGTTCGTCTATGGCCTGCTCTTCGCCGCGTACGGCTCGAGGAGCCTGTTCGATTGGCCCGTCCCATCGCCGGTCCATGTCGGTTTCGGCTCCTGGCCCGGCTGGTACGCCGGGCTGATCGAAATCGTCACGGGCCTGCTCATCGCCGCCGGGCTGTTCACCCGCGCCGCCGCGTTCCTGGCGTCGGGGCAGATGGCGGTGGCCTACTTCTGGATGCATCAACCGCAAGCGCTCTGGCCCGTGGCCGATCCCCCGGCGGGCAACGGCGGGGCACTGGCCATCCTGTTCTGCTTCGCCTTCTTCCTGCTGGTCTTCGCGGGCGGTGGGAGCTATTCGCTGGATGCGTTGCGCCGGTCCGCGCTTCCCCTGCACCCGCGATAATGGCATTCTCTGATACGGAGAAGCCATTTCCGTAGGAGGTCGAGGATGAGCGCTGACCAACGGTGCGACGGGATGGTGGCCCTCGTCACCGGCAGCAGCCGCGGATTGGGCAAGGCGATCGCCGCGCGGCTCGCCGCGCGCGGTGCCACCGTGGCGCTGACCGCCCGCACGATGGACCCCGACCCCAAGTACCAGGGGTCACTCGGCGAAACCCGGGACGGGATCCTCGCCGCGGGCGGGAAGGCCGTCGCGGTGCAGGCCGACCTCTCCCGATCCGAGGAACGGGAACGCCTTTTCGCCGAGGTGGTCAGCGCCGTCGGCGCACCGGACATCCTGGTCAACAACGCCGCGGTGACCTTTCTGCGGCCCCTGGACGGGTTCCCCGAACGGCGGGTCCGGCTGATGCTGGAAATGCATGTCCTCGGCCCGCTACAGCTGAGCCAGCTGGCGATCCCCGCCATGCGCGAGCGCGGCAGGGGCTGGATCCTGAATCTGACCTCCGTGGGCGGTGACCTGCCGGCGGGGCCGCCGTTCTCCGAATTCGACCGCACCGCGGGCTTCGGCGTCTACGGGACGGTCAAGGCCGCGCTCAACCGGTTGACGAAAAGCCTTGCGGCCGAGCTGTACGACGACGGGATCGCCGTCAACGCCGCCGCCCCCACCAATCCCGTGGCCACGCCCGGGGCGGGACTGCTCGACCTGGCGAAGATCGACACCGAGGACATCGAACTGATCACCGAGACCGCGTTCCGGTTGTGTACCGGCGATCCGAAGACCCTGACCGGTCGCATCGCACAGACGCAGCCCTTCCTCGCCGAGGTCGGGTGGACCAAGCCCGCCGGCTGAATGGCCGAGCTGGACCCGGACGAACTGCGGCGGCGACTGGCCGGCGCCGGCGTCACCGGTGTCGCCCCGCTGTCGGGGGGCGCCTCCAGCCTGACGTTCCAGGGCACCCGCGACGGCCGCCCGGTGGTGATCAAGGTCGCCCCGCCCGGCGTCGAACCGGTCGCGCACCGCGACGTGCTGCGCCAGGCCAGCATCATGAAAGCCCTTGCCGGCAGCGCGGTACCGGTGCCCGGGGTGCTGTGGGAGGACCCCGGGGCCCCGCCGCACACGCCGCCGTTGTTCGTGATGTCGCGCGTCGAAGGCGACTGTGCCGAGCCGCTTTTCGACGATTGTGCGGATGCTCCCGACCTTGCCGAGCGGTACCGCAACGCGTGCCGGGCGATGGCCGCCCTGCACAGCCTGCGGCCGAACGAGCTCGGCCTGACCGGTGAGCCGGTTATCGATGCGGCCGGCGAAGTCCGGCGATGGTCGGAAACGCTGCAGACCGTCGATGCGGCCTTGGTGCCGGATTGGCCGCGGGTGCGTGACGAGTTATTGGGTTGCGCGCCAATGGCGATGCGTCCGAGCGTCGTGCACGGTGATTTCCGGCTGGGCAACCTGGTGGCGGCCGGATCCCGCATCAACGCGGTGATCGACTGGGAGATCTGGTCAATCGGTGATCCACGGATCGACGCGGGCTGGTTCCTGATCAACTGCGACCCGTCCACGTACCGACGCGTTGCGGTTGCGGCGGCCACGGTGCCGCCCGTGGCCGAGCTCGCGGGGATCTACCGAGACGAGCTGGGCCTCGACGTCACCGACCTGGCTTGGTTCAGAGCGCTGGCGTGCTTCAAGTCGGCGGCGACGTGGGCGCTGATCGTCAAGCACAATCGGCGGCGGGCTTCGCCCCGAGCCGAATTGGAAGCGATGGCGGCAACGCTGCCGCGGTTGCTGGATCGGGCGCGGTCACTACTGGATTGACGGGCACCCGATCAGCTGCAGTTGGCGTGCAGATTCTGGCACCACATTCCGACGCCACCCCAGTCGCCCGACGAGCCGACTGAATCTTCGTATGGGTTGGTCATTGTGGTGGGGTACTGGATCTGCCATTCGTCGATCGTGGGGATGTCGTCCACCTGGCCCGGGTCCGGAGACGCCAGCGCCGTGCCGGTGCCAACCGTCAATCCCGCGACGAGCAGCGAACCCGCGACGAGCAGACCGGCGCACCTGCGAAGCATCATCGCGGACCTCTCCGTCGTCAGCCCGAACTGCGAACGATTCTACCTCCGCCCCTATATCGCATAAGAGTCACAAATACACAACAACTTCCATCGGCCGTCCAGCAAATTTCGCGACCCGAAACGGCCGGTGCGTACGTTGGCGTGCGTGAGGCCGGTAGCCGTGGTCGTTCGTCGCGCGCTGGTGGTCGCCGTTTGCCTCGTCATGTCGGTGGTCACGGCCCCCGCGGTGGCCGCCGATCCGGATGACGGTCCCGAGATAGAGCCCGCCGCCGCAGCGTCCGCACCGGCCGGGGGACCGGTGCCCTCGAACCCCCCCGTCACCCTCAACACTCCCGACGGCTGGACCCTGGGGCTGGGGGCGAAGGACGAGATGCAAGTGCCGGTGGCACCGCTGACCACCTCCATAGCGTCGCGCGAATACATGGCCAGTGGCATCTTCGTCGGCTCGCTGAAAGGACCGGAGGAGCCGCACGGAATCCTGGAGGTGGGCTATCAGATCGGCTGCGGGATCGACATGAGCACATCCAACGGCGTGATCATGGAAGGTGGTGCCGGCATCATCCCGGGCGTCAGCCCGACGTTCGACACCACCGGAACATTGCCGCCCCTGCTGCCGTTCGTTTCGACTCCGATGAACGGCGTGATGAGCATCGGCATGAAACCCGGCCTCGTCCTCACGGTCCCGGTGATCAAGAAGAATTTCAAGGGTGCGAATCCCTGGGTGATGATCAGCAACTTCCACATCAAGATCGACGGCTGTGTGGGCCAGTCGTTCATCCGCTCCTACGCTGTGCTGACGCGCATGACCGATCTGTCCGACGTGGTGCTGTCCTACGTCGGCGTCACCAAATCGGTCTGAGGCCAATGGTGGCGACCCGCGTCGCCCGGTTCCGCCGCGCTAGCGATCGCCACGGGCCAATGGTGGCGACCCGCGTCGCCCGGCTCCGCCGCGCTAGCGATCGCCACGGGCCAATGGTGGCGACCCGCGTCGCCCGGCTCCGCCGCGCTAGCGATCGCCACGCCGGGGGATGCCGGCCAGCTGGTCGGCGAACTTGGCCTCGGCGGCCGCGCGCAACCGCAGCAAGTGTTCGGACGGGAAAAGATCGGGCGCCGGCTCACGGTCTTTGAGCAGCAGACGGGCCAGGGTCACCTTGTGCACCTCGGTCGGGCCGTCGGCTAGCCCCAGCACGAACGACTCCACCAGGTACTGCACGAACGGCATCTCGTGCGTGGTGCCCAGCGATCCATGCAGCTGCAGCGCCCGCGACGACACGTCGTGCAACACCTGCTGCATCATCGCCTTCACCGCCGAGATGTCCGCCCGCACCGCGTGATAGTCGTTGAATTGGTCGATCTTCCAAGCGGTTTGCAGGGTCAGCAGGCGGAAGGCCTCGATCTCCATCCACGAGTCGGCGATCATCTCCTGGACGAGTTGCTTGTTGGACAGCATCTCACCCTGCGTGTACCGGGACACGGCCCGCTCGCAGAGCATGTCGAAGATTCGGCGGACCAGGCCGACCGTGCGCATCGCGTGGTGAATTCGCCCGCCGCCCAAGCGCGTCTGCGCCACGACGAACGCCCCACCCCGCGGGCCAAGCATGTGGTCGGTCGGCACGCGGACATTCTCGTACCGGACGTAGCCCTCGCGCCCGTTGCCCAGCGGCTGGTAGCCCAGGCCGACGTCGCGCAGCACGTTGATGCCGGGGGTGTCGCCGGGCACGACGAACATCGAATAGCGTTGGTAGGGCGGCGCGTCGGGGTCGGTCATCGCCATCACGATGATGAACGACGCCATCGAGGCGAACGACGAGAACCACTTCTCCCCGTTGATGATCCAATGATTCCCGTCGAGCACCGCGGTGGTGCGGAAGACCTTCGGGTCGGCGCCGCCCTGCGGCTCGGTCATTGAAAAGCAGGACACGATGCGGTTGTCCAGGAGCGGCTCCAGGTAGCGGGCTTTGAGTTCCGGGGTGCCGTAGTGCGCCAGGATTTCGCTGTTGCCGGAGTCGGGGGCCTGGGAGCCGAAGACGATCGGAGCGCACTCCGAGCGGCCCAGGATCTCGTTGAGCAGAGCAAGTTTGACCTGACCATAGCCGGGGCCGCCCAGGTGCGGCCCGAGGTGGGTGGCCCACAGGCCCCGCTCCTTGACGATCTCCTGTAGCGGCGGGATCAACGCCTGGCGCACCGGATCATTGAGGTCGTGAGACTCCTTGACGATCAAGTCGATCGGCTCGCACTCTTCGCGCACGAAGTCCTCGACCCATTTCAGTTGCTGCGCCCACTCGGGGTCGGTGGAGAAGTCCCACGACATCTAGCGTCCCTCTCGGTTGCTCTGGGCCACCACGCCCGCTTCGACGAGCGCGGTGATCTTCGGAGTGTCCATCCCCAGTTCGCGCAGCAGCGCGTCGGTGTGATCACCGGGAAGCGACGGCGAAGTGGGGGTCTGCGGCCGGGTCCGGGAGAACCGCGGTGCCGGCGCGGGTTGGGTGATGCCGTCGACCTCGATGAACGTCTTGCGCGCGGCGAGATGCGGATGTCGCGGCGCCTCGGATAGCGAAAGGACCGGCGTCGCACAGCATCCCGGGGCGTCGAGGAGCCGCTCCCACTCCCGGCTCGGCTTCTCGGCGAACCGGGCGGCCAGTGTGGCGCGGTGCGCTGCCCACGCCGCGGGCGCGTCGTCGTCGTGGGGCACGTCGACGCCAAGCCGATCGCACAGCTCCGCGTAGAACTTGGGCTCCATCGCGCCGACCGCGAAGTGGCCACCGTCGGCCGTGGCGTACACGCCGTAGAAGTGGGCAGCGCCGTCGAGCAGATTGGCGTGGCGCCGGTCGCGCCAGGTGCCGGCGGGCACCATCCCGAAATACGGCGCCAACAGCGTGGCGACACCGTCGACCATGGCGACGTCGAGCACCTGGCCGGTGCCGGACTCGCGGGCCTCGAGGATGGCGCTGAGCAGGCCGACGGCCAACAGCATTCCGCCGCCGCCGTAGTCGCCGACCAGATTCAGTGGCGGCACCGGCGATTCGGCGGTGCCGATGCCGTGCAGGGCACCGGCCAGGGCGATGTAGTTGATGTCGTGACCGGCGTGGCCGGCCAGCGGCCCGTCCTGCCCGTAGCCGGTCATGCGGGCATACACCAGGCGAGGATTGCGCTCACACAGCTCGTCCGGGCCGATGCCCAGGCGTTCGGCCACCCCGGGCCGGTAGACGTCGACGAAGGCGTCCGCGTCGGCGACCAGGCGATGAACGATTTCCCTGCCCCGCGCATCCTTGACGTCGACGGCGAGCGACCGCTGGCTTCGCCGCACCGCGTAATCGATGGGCAACGGACCGTCCACACCCGGCAAACCGTCGATGCGCACGACGTCGGCGCCCAAGTCGCCCAACAACATTCCGCAGAACGGGGCGGGACCCAGGCCGCCCATCATGACGATCCGCACGCCGCGCAGCGGCCCGGTCACGACGACCACTTCTTGCGGCGCTCGGCCGCCTCGTCGGTGGCGTGCGTGATCACCTGGTTGCGGTTCTCCAGCTCCAGGGCCGCCGACAGGCTGGCGGCGTCGGTGTTGACCTGCAGGGCGCGCTTGGTCAGTTGTGCACCCAGCGGGGAATGGCTCGCGATCAGCGCCGCCAGCTCGACCGCCCGGTCCGCCAACCGATCCGGTTCGACCACCTCGCTGACCAGGCCACGCCGGTCGGCTTCGCCGGCCGACACGGTGCGGCCGGTCAGCATCCAGTCGGCGGCCACGCTGGTGCCGACGATGCGCGGCAGGTGGTAGCTCATGCCCATCTCGGCGCCGGAGAGGCCCAGCAGGATGGCGGCGTTACCGAAAGACGCTGCCTCCGAACAGATTCGGATGTCGGCCGCCAGGCACAGCGCGAGGCCCGCCCCGACGCAGGGCCCGTTGACCGCGGCGATGACCGGCTGCGGCAGCGCACGAACGGCTTCCGCCAGGGCGGCCATCCGCTCCTGGAACCGCATCCGGTCCAGCGCGGGCGCGGTGGCCTCCAGCATGGAGGGGCCGAAGTCGCGGACGTCGATCCCCGCGCAGAAACCACGCCCGGCGCCGGTCAGCACGACCGCGCGCACGGAGCGGTCGGCGGCCAAATCGGCTAGGGCGTGGCCCAATTCGGCTTGCAGCGTCTCGTTGATGGCGTTGAGTTGCTTCGGCCGGTTCAGGCGCAACACGGCCACCCCGTCGCACGGCCGTTGCAGCTCCAGCGTGCTCGGCACGGTCACACCCGCTCGATGATGGTCGCCGTGCCCATCCCGCCGCCGGTGCACATGGTGAGGCACCGGGCGAACAACGCCTGCGGGTGCACGGCGTGCAGGCCACCGTCCGGGCGGCCTCGGCCGCGCGGCGTGCGCACCGCGTCGAGAATCCAGGCGTCGATGACGGACTCCCATCTCCCGGGCCAACTCAGGTCACCGGTATCGTAATGCGTCTCTCGGCTGCGGAGAACAACCTTCTCCAAATTAGCTGAAGCTATTCTCCGGTGGGGCCGGCGCCGGTGCGGCTCCGGTCGCGGCTGAACCGGAAAAACGTTGGCCCGCAACCCGCCTGGCGCCGCAGCGCAAGGCGGCGCATAACGGCGCGCGCAGCGGGTAACCCTTCGCGATGACCAAGATCGGATACTTTCTTTCCTGCGAGCAGTACGGCCCGAAGGAACTCATCGACCAGGCCAAGCGTGCGGAGGCGGCGGGTTTCGACGGGCTCTGGATCTCCGACCACTTTCACCCCTGGAACGACGAGCAGGGCCAGAGCCCGTTCGTGTGGGGCGTGATCGGCGCCCTGTCGGAGGTGACGTCCTTGCCCGTCAGCACCGCCGTGACCTGCCCGACCATCCGGACCCATCCGGCGATCGTCGCCCAGGCCTCCGCCACCGCGGCCGTGCAACTGGACGGCCGCTTCGTGCTCGGGGTGGGCAGCGGTGAGGCGCTGAACGAGCACATCCTCGGCGACGCATGGCCGTCGGTGGGCGTGCGTCAGGAGATGTTGGAGGAGGCGGTCGACGTCATCCGCCTGCTGCACCGCGGCGGCGAGGTGAGCCACCACGGCAAGCATTACGAGGTGCAGGAGGCCCGCATCTACACGCGGCCCGAGCAGCCGGTCCCCATCTACGTGTCCGGCTTCGGACCGCAGGGCGCCGAGCTGGCCGGGCGCATCGGCGACGGCTTCGTCCTGGTGACGCCCGAAGCCGACCTCGTCAAGACCTTCAGGGAGTCCGGCGGCGGCGACAAACCCGTGCAGGCCGGCACCAAGGTCAGTTGGGATCAGGACGCGGACAAGGCCCTCGAGGTGGCGCATCGGTTGTGGGGCAACGACGCCCTGCCCGGGCAGTCCGCGCAGACCCTGCCGCGGCCCAAGGATTTCGCCGCGTTGATGTCGCTCGTGACGCCCGACCAGGTCGCCGAAGCGGTCACCTGCGGACCCGACCCCGACACGCATGCCGCGAAGGTGCGCGAATACATCGACGCCGGCATCGACGAGGTGTACGTGCAGCAGATCGGTCCGGACACGGACGGCTTCTTCGCGGCGTACGAGCGCGATGTGCTGCCGCAACTGCGCGGCTGACGCTCAGGCTTCGGCGTCGCCGTAGAAACCGGCCCTAAGCAACGCGGTGATCTCGCTGACCAGGGGCATCCGCGGGTTTGTGCGGTTACTGAGGTCCTCGAACGCCGTCATCGCCAGCGCGGGCAGCGCCGTCAGGAATTGCTCCTCCTCGACGCCGCAGTCGCGCAGCGACCGCGGCATGTTCAGCCGGCTCAGCAGATCGTCGACTCCCTGAAGCAATCGATCGCGGCACTCGGCGGGCTCATGACCGCCGAAGATCAGCTGACCGAGCTGCGCGTATTTGTCCGGCGCCACGTAGGCGGAATAACCCGGCGCGGGCATGAACTTGCTTGGCAGACTGGCGTTGTAGCGCAGCACGTGTGGCAGGAAGACACCGTTGGCCCTGCCATGCGAGATCTGAAACCTCGCGCCGACGGCGTGGGCGAGCGCATGATTCGTCCCGACGAATGCGTTCGAGAAGGCAAGCCCGGCAAGGGTTGCCGCGTTGGACATGTCGGTTCGCGCGGACAGGTCGTCGGGGTCATCGTATGCCCCGGGCAACGCGTCGAAGATCAGTCGTGCCGCCTGCGCGCACAACGCGTCGGTATATGGCGACGCGAAGATCGAGACGGCAGCCTCCAGGGCGTGTGTCAGCGCGTCGATGCCGGTGTCGGCGGTCAGTGTCTGTGGCATGGACGAGGTGAGAATCGGGTCGACGATCGCGAGGTCAGGCACCAGGCTGTAGTCGACCAGCGTCTCCTTCTTGCCGCGGACCGTCAGCACCGCCGCCGGCGAGACTTCCGACCCGGTGCCGGATGTCGTTGGGACCGCGACCAATTGGACACCGTGCCGGTCGACCGGATAGTCGGCCACGCGCTTGCGCGGGTCGAGGAAGGGCATCGTCAACTCGTCGACGCTTTTCTCCGGGTGCTCGTAGAACAACCGGATCGCCTTGCCGGCGTCCAGAACCGAGCCGCCGCCGACGGCGAGCAGCAGATCGGGTTGGACGCGTTGCAGCAACGCGACACCGCGCCTGATCGTCGCCTCGTCGGGCTCAGGTGTCACCTCGCTGAACACCTGCACGTGTTGGGCGCGCAACTTGCCGCGTAACTGGTCGATCACGCCGCGCTCTTCGGTCACTGCGTCGGTGACCACCACGACGGTGTCACAGTCGAGTTCGCGCAAATTGTCCAGCGCGCCTTCGTTGAAGTAGGTATTGGACGGCACCCGGAACCATTGGGGCGGGGTGCGGCGCCGCGAGACCGTCTTGATGTTCAGCAGTTGGCGATAGTTGACGTTTTCCGTCGTGCTCGACCCGCCCCACGTGCCGCAACCCAAGGAGAACGTGGGTGTCAGGTTGTTGTAGACGCCGCCGAGGGCTCCGACCGCGGTGGGCGCGTTGACCAGAATGCGCCCCGTGCGGACCGCCAGGCCGTATGCCTCGATGACATCGTCATCGTTGGCGTACACCGCCGACGTGTGACCCAGGCCCCCGTGCTCGGTGACCAGAACGGCCACGTCGATGGCGTGCTGGACACTGCTCGCGCGCACCACCCCCAGCACCGGCATCAGCTTCTCCTGCAACAGGGGATGCGACGCGAGCTCATCGAGGTCGCCGGGGAGCTGGGCCAGCAGCACCTTCACCGCCGGCGACACGCTGAAACCGGCTCGGGCGGCCAGCTCCGACGCCTTCTGCCCGACCGCCTCATGCGAGATCTTGTCGCCGCAGCCAAACGCGAACTGCGCCACCGCGGTGGCCTCGGCGGCGGTGAGCACGCGGGCGCCCATCCGCTCGAACTCGGCCATCGCTTCGTCGTATACCTCATCGTCGATGATGCAAGTTTGCTCTGCGGGGCAAATGACCGATGAGTCAAAGGTTTTCGAAATCAGGATGTCGACGACCGCGCCCTTCAGGTCCGCCGTCTTGTGAACGTAGATCGGCGCGTTGCCCGGACCCACCGACAGGCCGGGCTTTCCGGCCGAATTCGCCAGCGCGACGATCTTCGGCCCGCCCGTCACCCAGATGAAATCGATCTTCGGATGCTTGAACAGGTAGTGCGTCACCTCGTGCGCGGCGTCGGGAATGACCTGCAGCGCCCCGGGGGGCATCCCGGCCGCCTCGGCCGCCGTGCGGAGGATCTCGAGGCTGCGTTCGCAGCACCGGACCGCGTACGGTGACGGCCGGAACAGAATCGCGTTGCGGGTCTTGGCGGCCACGATGGCCTTGAACAGCACGGTCGACGTCGGGTTGGTGACCGGGGTGATGCCCAGTACGACGCCGATCGGCTCGGCCACATGGGTGATGTTGTTTTCGACGTCCTCGTCGATGACTCCCACCGATTTCTTGCCGCGCAGGTAGTCGTGCAGGAACTCGGTGGCCACGTAGTTCTTGACGACCTTGTCCTCGAAGACGCCGAATCCCGTCTCTTCGATCGCGACACTCGCCAGTTCCCCGGCGGCACGCACCCCGGCGCGCACCATTGCCTCGACGATGGCGTCGACCTGCTGCTGGTCGAGCTTGCGGAATTCTCGGGCCGCCTGCGCCGCCGCGTCGACGATCGCGTCGACTTCCTGCCTGCGCTCGTCGGCAAGCGTGGGTGTTTCGAGGGCGGGGGCGGGCGGGGTTTGCGTAGTGGTCATGAT
This sequence comes from Mycobacterium sp. UM_11, assembly GCF_001414075.1. Taxonomy (NCBI): domain Bacteria; kingdom Bacillati; phylum Actinomycetota; class Actinomycetes; order Mycobacteriales; family Mycobacteriaceae; genus Mycobacterium; species Mycobacterium sp. UM_11. Next base: position 17,314 of record NZ_LATC01000094.1, read on the forward strand.
GGCGTTCCGGCTGGTTAGGGACAATAAGGGCCTGCAGAATGAGCCGATGCTACGTCGGACGCGTCGACGCGAAGTAGGGCTGAAAGGCCCTCGACGGGCTGGCCCGGCCAGGCCACATCTGGCGCGTGCGGACCGTCTGCGGTGCCCGTCCGGTGGCGATACTGGCGGGCATGCGCGTTACCGTCGACTACGACCTGTGTGAGGGACACGGGCAGTGCCTGCTGGCCGCTCCCGATGTTTTCGACATTCCCGACGGTGCCGAACAAGTGGTGGTGCTCGAAGCCGACCCGCCCGAGGCCGAGCGTGACCGCGTGATCCGGGCGGCCGCGATGTGCCCCGCCCAAGCGATTCAGATCCTCAACTGATTCGGCCTGTCTCGGCGACGTCATCGAGCAACCGGTAGCGGCCGGCCAGCGCGGCGGCGGCGATGCGGTTGCCGACCCCGAGTTTGTGCAGCAGCGACGCCACCATGCGTTTGGCGGTGCGCTCCGACACCAGCATCCGCTGGGCGATGTCGCCGGTCTCCATGCCGGTCGCAAGCAAGGTCCACAGCTGGAGATCCTGGGCGCTGAGGTTGTCCAGCAGCTCGGACGGCGGCTTGCGGGTGTTGCTGAGTAGCGCGTCGAGCAGCGCGCCATCGACGACCCGCAGGCCCTCCGCGATGGTCCACAAGGGCCCCGCCAGCGCCTCGGGGCGCGCGGTTTTGGACAGGAAGCCGTCGGCACCGGCCCGCAACGCCTCCTCGGCCAGTGCCAGGTCGTCGGTACCCGATAGCGCCAGGATCCGGGTCGTCGGCCGGCGCGCCTTGACATGCCGGATCGCGGCGACGCCCCCCAGGGGCGGCATCGAAAGGTCGATGATCGCGAGGTCGGCCTCGCAGCGGGCCACCAGGTCGGCGGCCTCTTCCACGTAGGTCGTCTGGCCACCTACGGTGAACAGTTCGCCCCACTCGCGGGTGAGCAGCAGGGCGAGGCCCTGTGCGAACAGCTCGTGGTCGTCCACGATCACCACGACGTATGGCGAGCGGGTCATTGCCGCGATGCTAAACCCAACCCTATGGTCAGCCGGGTGAGATCGCTCGATCAGTTCAAGACGGCCACCGAATTCGACGGCGAGGACTACGGGCTGGCCCGCACGGTCGTCGCCCTGTCTCTTATACACAT